>JANMWU010000196.1:0-15254 GCA_031380785.1 Gemmatimonadaceae bacterium | reverse complement strand
GCGTCCTGCGCTGCAACCGCCGTGCTGTCCGTCGACGAGTTGACCTGATCGATCATCTCCGGCTTCTCGTTCGTGATCTGATACATGTCTTATCCCTCGAAGCCAACTTCGTACATGTCGCGGAAGCGCGTACGGCCCACCACGCGCTCCCACGCCCGCCGCGGCAGGCTCGCTTTGTACACGGTCGCACTGGCCGGCATCGTGCGCTTTTCGTTCAGCGCAATAAAGCTTGGCGCGCCATGCACCAGGACTTCGTCTCCTTCGGCGATCTCGACGCCTTCCAGCACCACGTGCGCATGAAACTCGCGGTCGGTCGCCTCGAGATCGATCATTGCCGGCACATCGATCCGGCGGCGAATCAGAAACCAGATCGCGACGATCAACAGTGCGCCGCCGAGCAGCATCAATGTTGTCATGCGCTTGCCTCCGCCGTGCGACGTTGCAACTCGAGCGCCTGCGACTTGTAGAATCCACTCTCGATCCGTTGCGTGCGGCCAGGCATCCAGTCAGCCATCCGGCGATCGTTCGCAACGCCGGCCAGCAGCGCTGACATCGCCACCGGTTCAATGGAAGGCGCGCGATCACGCCGTGGAAATGCCTTGCCAACCGCGTGCAGCGTTGCCAGCAACGGCGTGCGCGGCGCGAACGTCACGGCCATCGCGACGCGCGTGCGACTCGCCAGTGCCGCGTGAGCATCCAGCATGTCAGGCAGTGTGTAGTGAATCAGGGAATCCATCGCGACCACGTAATCGAACGAGCCGAGCTGCGGGTCGAGCATATCGCCCGAGCGCCACTCAATGCTCCCACGCTCGAATTTCCCCGCGGACCGCGTCTCGGCTAGACCCACCAGCGTCGGTGAGAGGTCGATCGCAACCACCGTCGCTCCGCGCTGTGCCAGCTCGACCGCCTGGACCCCCGTGCCGCAGCCGGCGTCCAGCACGCGCAGCCCGGTCAGGTCAGTCGGGAAGAATCCAGACAGCGTGTGTCGCATCCGTTCCCGACCATCGCGCACCGTGCGCCGCACCCAGCTGACCTGCGCGTCCGACGTGAGTGTCGCCCACGCGGCCGCCGCGGTCCGGTCAAAATACTCGTGCAGCCAGGCCCGCCGCTCGGTGTAGCTGCGGCCGCCCGGCGTTCCCACGTCCGTCAATGGTGCTGCCATGAGTCAGTCGTACCCAAGCAGATCGAAGATGTCGCGATCTTTCATCGGCTGAATGAGCAGTGGCGGTACGCCATCCAGCAGTCGCTGTGCGCACTTCATGTACTCGTCCTGCACCGCCTTCACTTCCGGATCGGTGGAATCCATCTCGAACATCGTGCACTTCTTCAGTCGACTGCGCCGGATCGCATCGAGGTCCGGAAACCGCGCCGTCGTCGTCAGGCCCACCGCGTTGTTGTAGCGATCGATCTGGTCCGTGTCCTTGCTGCGGTTGGCGATCACGCCACCCACTCGCACCTGATAGTTCTTGGACTTCGCCAGCACCGCCGCAATGATGCGGTTCATGGCGAAGATCGAGTCGAAGTCGTTCGCCGTCACGATCATCGCGCGATGCGCATGCTGCAGCGGCGCGGCGAAACCGCCGCACACCACGTCACCCAGCACATCGAAGATCACAACGTCGCTATCCTCGAGCAGGTGATGCTCCTTGAGCAGCTTCACCGTCTGACCTACGACATATCCGCCGCAGCCGGTGCCGGCTGGCGGACCGCCCGCCTCGACGCACATCACGCCGTTGTATCCGATGAACACGAAATCTTCGGTCCGCAACTCTTCGCTGTGGAAGTCCACCGACTCGAGCGTGTCGATCACCGTCGGCACCATCGATTTCGTCAGCGTGAACGTCGAATCGTGTTTCGGATCACACCCGATCTGCAACACCCGTTTGCCGAGGTGAGAGAAGGCCGCCGAAAGATTGGACGACGTGGTGCTCTTACCGATGCCACCCTTCCCGTAGACCGCGATGCAGAGTGCACCGGTGATCTTGTCTTCGGGATTGAGGTGCACCTGCAAGCTGCCCTCGCCGTCCTCCCGTCCCAGAATTGGGAGCCGCGTCGAAACTGCCACGTTACTTCTCCTGAAACGGTGAATCATGCCCGGCCCGCGCCACCACGCGCGCCAGTACTGCAGCAAAGTCTGCCACCAAAGCGCTCATCGGGCTACCACACCTTCAAGTCGGTCTTCCAGTTCAGCCGACGCATCGCGCAAGGCATCAAGCGTCGCCGCATCCGGCGACCAGTATCCCCGCTCATTTGCTTCCAGCAGCTTGGTCGCCATTCCGGCGGCCGCCGACGGATTCAGGTTGGCCAGGCGATCGCGCATCCCGGCATCCAGCACGAATGTCTGCGCCATGTCGCCGTACACCCAGCCCGGCACGCTACCCGTCGTCGACGACCAGCCCACCGTGGTCGCGATATGTCCGGCGATGTTGCGCACACCTTCGTAACCGTGCACCAGCTGGCCTTCGAACCACTTGGGATTCAGTGCCCGCGTCCGGGTCTCGAGCACAACCTGTTCCTCGAGCGTACGGATCTTGCCATCCTTGCCTGTGTGATCGCCCATGTAGCAGGCAACCTTTTTCTGCTGCTGCTGCTCGATGACACGGTTGACGCCGCCGAGCGCTTCGACGTACTGGTCGATATCCGTCGCGCCAAGTTCCACCGAATCCACATTCTGGAAACTCAGTGACGCGGTGCCGAGTGCCCGCTTCATCATCTTATGTCCGGCGCGGCACTTGCCGTCGGCGCCGTAAGCGAATCCCTTGCGCTGCACGAAAAGATCCGCCAGCTGATCCTCGTCTTCCCAGCGACCCGTCTCCAGCAGCAGGTTGACGTTCGAGCCGTACGACCCTTCCGAGTTGCCGAACACCCGCAGTGATGCGGTCTCGAGATCCACGCCATCTTCGCGCATCGCCGACAGCGCGTGCTTCCTGATGAAGTTCTGATCCTCCGGTTCGTCGGCACTCGCGCAGAGCAGCGCCGCTTCGGCGAGCAGCTTCACCTGCAGCGGCAGCAGATCACGGAAAATACCCGAAAGCGATGCCACGACGTCCACGCGCGGTCGCCCGAGTTGCGGCAACGACAGCAGTCGTGCACCACACAGTCGACCCACGCCGTCAAATCGCGGCACCACGCCCATCAGCGCCAACACCTGCGCCAGCTGCGTGCCTTCCGACTTCATGTTGTCGGTGCCCCAGAGCACGAACGCTACTGTCTCCGGAAAGTCGTTGCCATCGGCGACGTGACGCGCGATCAATTGTTCAGCGCGCGCTGTGCCTTCCGTGAGCGCGTACGGACTGGGCACTTTGTACGGATCGAAGCCGTACAAATTCCGACCGGTTGGCAGGACGGCGGAGTTGCGCACGAGATCCGCCGCCGGCGCGGCACTCACGTAGCGTCCGTCCATCGCGCGCAGCATGCCGGGAATTTCGGAATCCACGGCCAGCAGTGCATCGAGCGACATCAGGCCGCGCAGCGTCGGTTCGAGTGCCAGAGGCGCAACGCCAGCACGCTCAGCTTCGCGCAATCCGGCCGACGTATCACCCGCCAGCACAGCAGCCTTCACGATGTCACGCGCCGCAGCTTCGAACTGTTCGTCGGTCAGTTCGCGGCGGGCGGCCGCGCGAAGCGTGTCGCCGAACGGTGCCACGTCCGCTTCGGGCCGCCCGACGCTCGCAATCGCCAACAGCATGTCGGCACGCTCTTCCACTGACGGCGTCTTGCCGACGATGTGCAGCCCAATCGGAATCAGCGCCTGTTCCACTTCGAGCAACTTCTGACGCACCGACTCGATCATCAGCGTATCTGACGGCGACCAGCACGGCAGCGCCGACGTCAGCTCGAGCGCACAGGCCTGTTCCTGTAGCAGCGCCACCAGCGACGACTTCTCGCTGTCACTCGTGCGATCGTCGGTGTTGCGCCAGCGCTCGAACGTGGCTTTCAGGTCCACCAGGCCCTTGTACAATCCCGCCGATGACAACGACGGCGTCAGATAGCTGATCAACGTCGTCGCGCCACCGCGACGCTTGGCCAGCGTGCCTTCGGACGAGTTGTTGGATGCATACAGATACACGTTCGGCAGATCGCCAATCAGCCGATCCGGCCAGCACTGATCCGTGAGCCCGGCCTGCTTGCCCGGCATGAACTCGAGCGCGCCGTGTGTACCGAAATGCAGCGCGACGTGCGCACACCAGTCCTCGCGCAGCCAGCGATAGAAGGCGCTGAAGGCGTGCGTCGGCGCAAAGTTGCCCTCGAACAACAGACGCATCGGATCACCTTCCCATCCGAACGACGGCTGCACGCCGACAAACACGTTGCCGAATTCCGCGCCCAAAATCTGGATACCGTAGCCATCCGCAAACTGCTTGCCCGGCGCCGCACCCCACGCGCCTTCAATCTGCGGCAGATAGCGCTCACGACGCACATGATCGTCGGTCGGAATGCGCGCGAACACTGACGCCACCGAACCATACTGCTCGCGATTACCCTGAATCACTGCATCTCGCAGCGCGTCCACCGACTCCGGCACTGTGACGGTGTAGCCGGCGTCGCGCATTGCGACCATCGTGTTGTACAGCGAATGGAAGCAATCGATGTACGCCGCGCTGCCGGTGTTGCCTGCATTCGGCGGGAAGTTGAACAACACCACCGCCACCTTGCGCTCGGCACGCGCGGTGCGCCGCATCCGGATCATCTGCGTCACGCGATCGGCCATGGTCTCGACACGCTCCGTGATCGGCAGCGACGCCGCCTGCTCGACACCCTTCGCGGCACCCACTTTGCCCGCGTACACCATCGGACCGATCGCACCGTCGAGCTCCGGAAGTGCGACCTGCAACGTCGCCTGCAGCGGATTCAATCCGCGTGGATCGTTCTGCCACTCTGGCGTGGACTGAAACTCGAGCGTCTGCAGACAGAAGTACGGCACATCCAGCTTGCCGAGCGTGTGCTGCGCCGCAGTCGAGTCGTTGTACGCCGGTCCGCCGACGAGTGAAAAGCCGGTCAGCGACACCACCGCATCAACAGTTGTACGGCCGGCGCCGTCCACGAAAAAACGCTCGATCGCAGGTCGCGAATCGAGCGCGCTGGCGAAGGCCGGAATCGTGCGCAGACCGCGACGCTCAAACGCGCGTACGACTGCCGCGTAGTGCGCCACGTTGTCCGCCAGCAGATAGCTCCGTCCAAGCAGCACGCCAACCGTGCCTGACGCGCCGCGGGACGGAACTGCGGACATCAACTCCGTGATGCCATGCTCCGCTTTGATGTCGGGATGCCACAATCCAACTTCCGGATAGGTTCTTGGCAATTCCGACTTCACCCCCGCGCGCAGCACCTTGCGCGGACCATTCGCGTATTTCCCGACGTGCAGCAGAATCAGGTTGGCGATGTTCTCCGACGTGCCTGCCAGCCAGTACTGAATGCTGAGCAGATAGACGCGCACATCCTGCGCCGGGCCGGGAATGAACTTGAGCAGCTTCGGCATCGCCTTCAGTGCCGTCATCTGCCGCTCACCGCTTGATTTTCCGTCGCCGCGACTACCGCGCAGACTCTTCAGAATGCCGAGCGGTGACCACGGCCTGGGCTTCTTCTCTTCGGCGCCACCAAGATCGAACTTCCCCATTTTCGTGCAGCGCACGAGCTCCGCCGCCGAGACGGCGACGAGCATTGAATCGCAGTGATGGCGGCGCGCCAGCAACGCCTCCCGAATCGCCGTCACCTGCTCGTCCTGGAAACACTGCGTCACCGCAATGATGTCGCCGGTTGCGATATCGGCTTTGCATCGCTCGAGTGCCGCAGGATTCTCCGGCCAGTCGGAGGCAACGTGCACGCGCAGATCGATGGATGGCAACTGCTTCACCACCATCGACGCCGCTTCGGCGACCGCCCCCGCCAGATGCGAATCGAGGGTGATGATCACGAACTTCAGCGACGGCAGAACCTCAGCGGCCATAGTGCGCCTTGGCCTCATAAAGGGTCTCGATTGTGATCACGTCGATGCCCTGTGCCACCGCGTACTTCTCCGTGTTGCGCCGTGCCTTGCCGCGCACGAAGAACGGAATCTTCGACAGCTCTCTTTCACCATCCGTCGACCACGTCGGTGCGGCTGTCGGAATTGCGATGAGCGCACCCGGCGCCTCAGCCACAGTGGTGGCCGTGGGCAGATGCGAGGGACTGGCGCCGTCGCGGAATTCGAAATCATCTCTGAACATCTGCAGCAGATGCTCCTCCAGCCCCATCAGCAGCGGATGCACCCAGGCGTCGAAGATCACGTTGGCGCCTTCGAATCCCATCTGCGGTGAATAGCGCGCCGGCACATCCTGCACATGAATCGGCGTCGAAATCACCGAGCACGGCACACCAAGCCGCTTCGCGATGTGCCGCTCCATCTGTGTGCCAAGTACCAGCTCCACCTGCAGTTCGGCCACCGTGCGCTCGACGTCGAGATAGTCGTCGGTGATCAGCGCCGCCACGCCATACTTCTCGGCGCACGCCTTCACCTCGCGCGCCATCTCGCGGCTGTACGTGCCAAGGCCAACAACCTTGAATCCAAGTTCTTCGCTGGCGATGCGCGCGGCAGCGACGACGTGCGTGCCATCGCCAAAAATGAACACGCGCTTGCCGGTCAGATATGTCGCATCAACTGATCGCGAATACCACGGCATGCGTGACTGACTGCTACCGAGTGACGCTACTCCGGGCGCCTCACCCCTCAGCACCGCCGACACATCGATCGCCAGCACGCGGCCCACCTCGGCGATGAAATCGCGCGTCGCACCAACGCCGATCGGCACCGTCGTAATCGTTGGCATCTGAAAGCTGCGCTGCAGCCAGCTGCACACCGTGAGCGCGATCTCGGGATACAGACACACATTCGCATCGGCATCGGGCAGCCGCTTCAGATCATCCGGTTCAGCTCCCAGCGGCGCACTGACGTTCACGTCCACACCGATGCTCGCGAGCAGCTTCGTGATCTCGGCGATATCGTCGCGACAACGAAACCCGAGGATCGTGCCGCCGAGCAGGTTCACGCGCGGACGTCGACCCTCGCGTGTCGGGCGCGGCTCACGCGACTTCGATCGCTCGAGCAGCAGCGTGCGCACGAGTTGGTAGAAAGTTTCAGCGGCGCCCCAATTCTCTTTCTTCGAATACGACGGCAACTCCAGCGGTACGATCGGCAGGTTCAGGTTCATGCCCATTGCCAGACTGCCCGGATTGTCCTGAATCAGCTCGGCCGTGCAGCTCTCGCCCACCAGCAACGCCTTCGGTGCAAAGCGATCGACCGCATCCTGTACTGCGCGCGTCACGATGTTGGCCGTGTCGCCGCCAAGATCTCGCGCCTGAAACGTGGTGTACGTCACCGGCGGTCGCTTGTCCTGCCGCTCAATCATTGTGAACAGCAGGTCGGCGTATGTATCGCCCTGGGGCGCATGCAGCACGTAGTGCACATGCCTCATCGACGTCGCGATGCGCATTGCACCGACATGTGGCGGGCCTTCATACGTCCAGAGCGTCAGTTGCACTGTATCAGACCGTCAGTCGTGCGCTGCGATCGAGCGGGCGCACGAAGAGCTCCGCCAGATCGCCCGCCTGGTCGTATCCCTGAATTGGCGAGAACACGAGTTCGATCGACCACTTCGTTCGCAATCCGCGTGCTTCGAGCGGATTGGCAAGACCAAGTCCGCACACTGTGAGGTCAGGATGCTGAGCCTCACATCGCGCGAGCTGCTTTTCGACATCCTGCCCTTCGCTGAGGAACGTGCCTTCGGGCAGCAGCGCCAACTCCGTCTCCGTCAACAGGCGATCGAGGTACGGCGTTCCGACTTCCACCAGCGACATGCCGCATTCGCGCGACAGGAAGCGCGCCAGCGGCAACTCGAGTTGCGAATCGGGAAAGAAAAAGATCCGCTTGCCCTCCAGCACGCCGCGGTAGCGCTGCAGCGCCGTCGCGGCGCGTGTCCGTGCCGGTTCGGTTATGCGACGGAAATGTTCAGCCGGGATATCCCACGCTGCCGCGGCCGCAGCGAGCCAGCGCGTTGTGCCCTCCGCACCGAGCGGATAGGGCGCGCGAAGCAGAGTTGCACCGCGCGCCTGCAACGCGCGCACCGTCTCGCCGACAAACGGCTGCGCCAGCAGCAGCTGCGTGCCAGGGCCAACCGGCGGCAGATCGGCGGCGCGACGCGCCGGAAAGAACGAGACCGGACCGATGCCAAGCTGCGCGAAAAGCCGCAAGAACTGATCTTCGATCACATCGGCCAGGGTGCCGACGATCATCAGTCGTCGTTCAGCGTTCGCTGCGGCCGGAAGATGCGGCACCATCGCCTTCAGGCACTGATCCTCGCCCTGTGTGAACGTGGTCTCGATGCCGCTGCCCGAATAACTGAGAATGCGCACGCGAGGAAACTTTTCGCGATTCAGGCGCTGTGCGGCGGTTGCCAGATCAAGTTTGATCACTTCACTGGGGCACGAGCCCACCAGAAACAGTGTGGTGATCTCCGGTCGGCGCGCCAGCAGTTCCGCCACCACGCGATCGAGTTCGGCATTGCAGTCCGCCATGCCCGCCAGATCGCGATCCTGGAGTATGGCCGTGGCGAAACGTGGCTCGGCAAAAATCATCACACCCGCCGCCGACTGCAGCAGATGGGCGCAGGTGCGCGAACCGACGACGAGGAAAAAAGCGTCCTGCAGCTTGCGATGCAGCCACACAATCGCGGTCAGGCCGCAGAACACTTCACGCTGTCCGCGCTCGCGAAGCACCGGCGCGTCGGTGCAGCCGCCGCCGATCGCGCGCTCGTTGACAACCGGGAGCGAGGTGCTCACGCCATCACCGTCGCGCGCTGCACCGCGTTACGCGCTTCCTGCAGCCTGGCGGCACGCAGCTTGAGCACGAACTGCACCGCGTTCACCACGTACACGCTGTATGCGCACAGCGCGACCAGAAACAGGGTTCTCGTCGACAGCCGGCCGCTGAGCAGACCGACCAGATAGACGGTGTGGATCGCAATCACCACGAAGCTCACCACGTCTTCCCAGAAAAACGCGCCGGCGAACAGATACTGACCGAAGACGACTTTCTCCCAGATCGCCCCCGTCACCATGATCGTGTAGAGCAGCAGTGTCTTGACGATGATCGAAACGTGCGCGGCGACGATGCCATTGTTGGTGATCAGCGAGTGAAGCACCAGCACGACACTGACGGCGAACACGAGGAACTGAATTGGCGCCAGAATGCCCTGGACCAGCGTCCAGCGCGTGGCGTCGCGGCGTGCCCGTTGATCCGGCGTGTAGAGGGATTTCACCAGCCGGCCGCGCGACGCAGGCGCCGCATCGCGTCGCTGATTCCGGGTCATCGTCAATCCATCATCCATCACCGCGCTGCGCTCCTCCGTTGCTCCGACGGTACCCCCGGAAGAGAAAGTGTCAAGGAAAAGTGCCAGCGAACGCTGACACCTCCCGGCCCCGCGCCGCACTGCGGAATGGTGATTTGACAAGTTGTGCTGTGGGGGTTTCTTCCCCTCACCGGCGCTCCTCGCTTGCGGCAACGCCGCTCAGGCGAAAATGTGCGTAACCGGCCATCAGTTTTATTTCGAGATCCCCGGGGGAACACGTTGTCCAGCCTGCCGCAACCGACTCTCGGCCATGGGCACGCCGCAGACTGCGAACCGTCGCGGTCGCGCGGTCCGTCAATCGGGCGCTCCATGGAGCTGGAGCTCATTCCGAGGCTTCTCGCGCACGCACGCGGCATGGCGCAGGAGGTCGATCGCACGCGCAGCAGCAGGCCGGACATCGACCAGACCGACGTCGATAAATTGGTCGCCGCGTGCCTGTCGCACGATGAAGCGCGCTGTCCCGCCATCGTGAACGCGCTTATCGAATCGGGCGCGGCATTGGAGCGCATCTGCCTCGATCTGCTCACTCCGGCCGCTCGCCAGCTTGGCATGAAGTGGGAAGACGATGAGGTGGATTTTCTCGAAGTCACGCTCGGGCTCGGCCGAATGCAGCGCGTCGTGCGCGACCTGGGTCGGCGCGTCGCGGCTGAAACACCGATGTCTGAGGACGCCGGTCAGGCCTTCCTCTGCGGTATGCCTGAGGAACAGCACTCGCTGGGTCTGGCCATGGTCGCCGAATTCTTCGTGGCCGATGGATGGGGCGTCACGGTCGGTCCCCCGCTCGGCGCAGAAGACGTGCTGCATGAGGTGGGCGCGCGCTGGTACGACGTCATTGGGTTGTCCGCCGGTGTGACGGAACGGATTCCCCGCATCGCAGAAGTCATCCGACGGATTCGCGCGGCGTCGCGGAACGCCGATCTGGCGGTGCTGGTCGGCGGCAAACCGTTCATCGATCATCCGGAGTTGATCGCCGCGGTCGGTGCCGATGCATCAGCGCCGGATGCCGCTCAGGGACCGATGGTCGCCCGCACGCTCGTGCAGGCGCGACGGGTCGCGCTGCAGAATTCCGCACCGCCAGCCGCCGCACCGTCACCGTGAATCCTTCCCGCGCCGTCGACGGTGGCCTCGTGGATCTCGACCCACAGCTCGCGGCCGATCTGGTCGCGAATACCGGTGACCTTGCGGTCATTGTCGATCGCACGGGCGTCGTGCGGGCAGTGGTTGCGACAGACGTCGACCTGCGCGAAGCGGGCATTGCGTCCTGGGTCGGTCAGCATTGGGCGCAGACGGTCACGAACGAAACCCGCGGCAAGGTTGAAGCGCTGCTTCGTGATGCGACCAGCAAGTCGTCGGGGCGCCGCCGGCAGGTGAACCACATTCTCCCGGGAGGCAATGACCTTCCGGTGTCGTACACCGTCATGCGGGTGGGTCGCGACGGCGCGTTCGTGGCGGCCGGACGCGACATGCGCACCGTTTCGGCATTGCAGCAGCGACTGGTCGAAGCGCAGCAGGCGATGGAGCGCGACTACTGGCGCCTGCGCCATGTCGAAACGCGCTATCGCCTGCTCTTTCAGCTGGCTGCCGAAACGATTCTTGTCGTGGACAGTTCCACCATGAAGGTGATGGACGCGAACGCGGCGGCGGGCAAACTGTTCGGCGAGCCACCCGAGAAACTCAGCGGGCGAGCCTTTCCGTTTGGCATCGCCCCCGACGATCTGCGTGCAGTGGGCGATGCGTTGTCGAATGCACGCGCCGTCGGCAAGAGCGCCGATGTGCGGATCCGCCTCGCGCGTGGAGATGAGACGTACGGCATCAGTGTGTCCACGTTCCGGCAGGACAGCAGCACGCTGCTCCTGATCCGTTTTTCGTCTGTCGAATCGGATCGACAGATCGGTGACGGTGGCGAGCGCAGTCGTATCGCGGCGCTGCTCGAGCAATCGCCTGACGCGTTTGTGATCACGGATATCGCCGGCGCGATCACGTATGCCAATCGCGCCTTTCTCGACCTGGTGCAACTGACGTCCGATGAACAGGTGCGCGGCGAGGATATCGGAACCTGGATCGGCCGCCCTGGCGCCGATTTCGATGTCTTCCTGACGATGCTCAAGCGCAACGGCGCGGTGCGCCTGGCGCTGACGTCGGCCCGGGGCGTGCACGGTCTCGTCACCGAAGTCGAAGTCTCGGCCGCGTGGCTTCCGGACTCGGACCATCCGGCCATCGGCTTCATGCTGCGCGACGTCGGCCGTCGGCTGGCGGCGGGGCCGCAGGGCGCGCGCGATCTGACGCACGCGGTGGAGCAACTCACGTCGCTGGTGGGCCGGGTGTCGCTCCGTGAACTGGTGCGCGACACGACCGATCTGGTCGAACGTCATTTCATCGAAGCGGCACTCGAACTGACCGACGACAACCGGACGTCAGCTGCCGAAGTGCTGGGCGTCAGCCGCCAGAGTCTGTACGTGAAGTTGCGACGCCACCGGCTGCTCGACAGCCGGGACAGCGCGCGCTCCGGAACCGAGTAACCGACGTACGCAGCGCACACCTTGCGGACCCCCGTTTTTCGCCGCACTGTCGTCAAATGTTGACATTGGATTCCGTCAGCCCTCGTTTACACACCGGCACTCGGCGCTTTCCGACTCCCGGTGCAGTACTGGAGCTGCTCAAGCCGGTTACCTGGTTTCCGCCGATGTGGGCCTTCGCCTGCGGCGTTGTGAGCTCGGGCGTCAACATGCACGGCAAGTGGTGGCTGCTGGCGCTCGGCCTCGCGCTCACCGGCCCGCTGTCATGCGCATCGAGCCAGGCCGTCAACGATTGGTTTGATCGTCACGTCGACGCGATCAACGAACCACAGCGCCCGATTCCATCGGGTCGCATTCCGGGATCGTGGGGGCTCATCATTGCGATTGTCTGGAGCGCGCTTGCCCTCGCTGTCGGCAGTGCGTTCGGCACTGCCGGACTGATTGCAACCGGCGTCGCGATCGCATTGTCGTGGGCCTACAGCGCACCACCGCTGCGACTGAAGGCCGACGGATGGCTTGGCAACGCCGCCGTCGGATTGACCTATGAAGGGCTGGCGTGGATCACCGGCGCCGTCGTCATGCTCGGCACCTGGCCTGACAGTCGTATCATCGCACTCGCCTTCCTGTACAGCGTTGGTGCGCACGGCATCATGACGCTGAATGATTTCAAGTCTATCGACGGCGACCGGCAGCTCGGCGTGTGGTCGCTGCCGGTGCAGCTTGGCGCTGAACGCGCCGCTCGACTCGCCGGCATCGTGATGCTCTTGCCTCAGGTGATCGCGGCGGCTCTGCTGCTGTTCGCCTGGCGCCGGCCGATGCATGCGGTTGTGCTGATCGCGCTGATCACGATGCAACAGATCATGCTGCCGACGTTTCTGCGCGATCCGGTGAAGAAAGCGCTCTGGTACAGTGGATTGGGCGTGCCGTTCTCAGTGCTCGGCATGATGGTGTGCGCGCACGCGGTCCGATCGCTGCCGGGCATCACCGCGTGAATGGTTGAATTGATGGACGACTTTGTACGCGGAGCGCGTTGATGACGATGTTCGATGTGGTGGTGATCGGCGGTGGCCCTTCAGGCGCCACAGCCGCGAACGATCTGGTGAAGCACGGCTTTTCAGTCGCGCTGCTCGACAAGGCCGGACGGGTGAAGCCGTGTGGTGGCGCAGTGCCGCCGCAGGCGATGGTTGATTTCGACATTCCCGACGAGCTGCTGGTCGCCCGAGTCGGCACCGCCCGCATGGTGTCACCGCACCGGCAGAAGGTGGATATCCCGGTTGGCCGTGGATACGTGGGCATGGTCGATCGCGGTTCGTTCGACGAGTGGCTGCGTGAGCGGGCTCGCTCGAATGGCGCCCAGCGGATCACCGGCTTCTTCGATCACTTCAGTCACGACACGGACGGACGGCTGCTGGTGCACTACGCATCCGGATCGTCGCGCTCGGGCGTTCTGAATACGATCAAGGCGCGGATGTTGATCGGAGCTGACGGCGCGCTCTCCGCGGTAGCCCGTCAGGCCATTCCGATTGCCTACGCCGGCGGAAACCGCGTCACTGCGTACCACGAGATAGTGAAGTCGCCGCTCTTCGATACTGACGACTTCCAGGCTCGCCGCGCCGACATCTACTACGACGGCAACTACTCCCCCGACTTCTACGCCTGGATCTTCCCGCATGGCGACGTGACCAGCATCGGGACCGGCACCTTTCAGCAGGGCTTCGACATGCGGGCGGCCGTGGCGCGCCTGCGGCAGGAGACCGGACTGGCCGATTGCGAGACGATCCGCCGCGAAGGCGCACCGATTCCGCTCCGGCCGCTCAGGTGGTGGGAAAACGGGAAGGACGTCTCAGTTTGTGGAGATGCGGCGGGGGTGGTAGCGCCGGCGTCAGGTGAGGGCATCTTCTACGCAATGACCTGTGGCCGATTCACTGCTGATGCCGTTGCCGATGCGATCCGCACCGGCAAGTCGAGCAAACTGCGCGCGGCACGTCGCCGTTTCCTGTGGGCACACGGTCAGGTGTTCCGTGTGCTCGACGTGATGCAGAATTTCTGGTACACGACCGACAATCGTCGCGAGCGTTTCGTGTCGATGTGTCGTGACGAAGACATTCAGAAACTCACCTTCGACGCGTACATGCGAAAGAAACTCGTTCGTGGCAAGCCGCTGGCACACGCACGAATTTTCTTCAGGAACATTGGACATCTCACAGGCTTGGCGCCGGTTGCCTGATGTTCGGCTATTCGGTCACGGCGATGGCTCTCGCGGCAGGTGGGCTGGTGGTGACGGCCGCCGGTGGTGCGCTCGTGACGCAGCTCGGTCCGTGGTATTACGGACTGAAGAAACCGGCATGGCAGCCGCCAGATTGGGTGTTCGGTCCGGCGTGGACAACGATCTTTCTCTGCATGGCATTCGCCTTTGTGGTGTCATGGGAGCAGCTGCACACGGCAGCCGGGAAAGCGCGCCTGTTCGGACTCTTCGCTCTCAACGGCGGGATGAACACACTGTGGAGCTGGTTATTCTTCGGTCGTCGACGACCGGACTTTGCACTGATAGAAGTCGTGCCGTTTTTCGGCAGCATCGTGCTGTTGACACTCACCGTTGCACCGCTGGATCGGCGCGCGGCATGGGCGTTTGTGCCCTATCTGTTGTGGGTGATGTTCGCCACGGTGCTGAACATTGCCATTGTACGACGCAATGCTCCCTTCGGATCGCGGTGAACGCATGCTGATCTGTTTAGGCGTAGACTATCGCACCGCCGAAGTCTCCACACGGGAGCGCTTCCATGTTGCCGAGCAACGACTCGGTGAGATGTACCGCGCGCTGCTCGGTGGAGGTGTCTGCGAACTGACGCTGGTCTCGACCTGCAACCGCACCGAGTTGTACGCCTGGACAGAATCGAGTGGTCAGACGGCGCTGGAAACTGCGGTGGATCATCTCACATCAGTCTGGATGCCGGACCCGATCGAGCGTCGCGCGCTGCAGCAGTCGCTGAACATCCGCATTGGTGATGAAGTCGGTCGTCATCTGCTGCGACTCGCGGCGGGCCTTGAAAGCCAGATTCTCGGTGATGGGCAGATTCTGGGTCAGGTGCGCTCGTCGTATCGCACCGCCTGCGAGTTGAACACTGTCGGCCCGATGCTGCATCGCCTGTTTGAAATCGCGTTGCGTACCGGCCGTCGCGTACAATCGGACACCAATCTGTCCACCGGCCGCAACTCAATCGGCGCCGAAGCCGCTGCGGTGGCGCTGCATCGTTTCGGCTCGCTGCAGCATGCCCGCTGTCTGATCATCGGCTGCGGTAAGACCGGCACACGCGCGGCGCGACAGCTGGCCAAGCTCGGTGCGGTGGACATCGTG
>JANMWU010000166.1:0-2164 GCA_031380785.1 Gemmatimonadaceae bacterium | reverse complement strand
CCTCGTCATTGATCGACGACGTCGAGCGCGCCCTCGCGAACGCTGGCATGAGCACGGCCACGCTCGACTGGACCCTGCTCGAAGGCATCGATCAGTTCCACGTAGGAGGCGCTGTCGCGACGGCGCTGCTCGCCGGCCGCCTCAATTTGTCACCCGGCAGCACAGTACTGGACCTCGGCTCAGGCCTCGGCGGACCCGCGCGCCATCTCGCGGCAACGTACGGCTGTCACGTCACAGGAATTGATCTCAATCCGCCGTACGTCGAGTTGGCGAACTACCTGGCCGAGCGTGTCGGGTTGGGGGCGTTATGCGACTTTCAGGTTGGCGATGTGGTGGATCCACAATTTGCCGACGGCGCATTTGACGTTGTGTGGACGCAGCACGTCGCGATGAACGTCGCCGATCGCAGTGCGCTGTATGCGCAGGTAGCCCGCCTGCTGGCGCCGGCGGGCCGGTTTGCGATGTATGACGTGCTGCAGGGTGACGCCGGACCGTTGGAGTATCCGGTGCCGTGGGCGCGGGACGCGTCGATGAGTCGAGTGGTCACGTCGGCGGAACAGCGTGAGCTGCTGGAGGCGAGTGGACTCGAGCTGACAGAATGGGCGGACGTGACGCCGTTGGCACTCGAATGGATCGCGAAGCAGGCCACGGCTGCCCAGGCGGGCCTGACCAGCCTGGATCTGCGTCTGATCATGGGAAGCGACTTTCCGATGCTGCTCGGTAACCTCGCTCGAAACCTGCGCGAAGGGCGGGCGATGCTGGTGCAGGCGGTGGCCAAGCGCGATCAAGATCTCTGACCTCTTGATCGGATCAAGCACTCTGACCCTTTGATCGATCAAGGACTCTGACCCTTTGATCGCGCCCTTGATCGGCGGGCCCGAAACTCCGCCACCCGCGCATCCGCGTCCTTCACCCGCGGATGTGACGGATCCAGCGCCCGCCTTAACACCTCCGCCCCCGCCACCAGCAACCGCTCGGCTTCTGCGTGACCACGTGCCGGCCCGTACCCCAGCGCCGCACCGGTCAGATTCTCCGCCAGCCCGTACACGTAGTGCTTTTCACCGAACACGGCTCGCGTGATCCGGAGCCCGTCGCGAGCATCAGCCGCACCTGCGCCGAAATCGCCTCCCCGCGCGCGACAGTATCCGCGATACACCAGCGAATACCCCACGCTCGCATCAGTATCCGGCAGATCGGGACCGCGATGCGACAGGATGCCGCTGAACACGGGTATCGCGTCCACACACCGGTCCTCGGCAACCAGCACCGTGCCCAGCATCCGCGCCGCGGAGAAAGTCGTGGCGGCGCTGTCTCCAAACTCGCGGCGCAGAATCTTCAGCGAGCGGCGCGCAAGCGACTCCGCAACGACCGCGCGACCGGTGAACAGCATTGCGCCGGCGTACGGTTGCAGCACCTGCGCAGTCGCGAAGTTGTCGGCACCAAGCAGCTTCTCGTCAATCACCAGCGCCGTCGCGAAATCGTGCGCGGCACGGTCGAAATTACCCAGCGTCGCCAGCACCACGCCGCGCGAACCAAGACTCGCTGCGTTATCCAGCGAGTCACTGCGTGTCTGCAAAACGCGCATCGGGATGACGGAATCGTATGCTGCAAGAGCGCCGCGCAGATCACCCACATCGGCTCGCAGGCCGGCAATGCGAATCAGCGCTCCCACTGCGTCGTTGCGATCGTACTCGGGCTGCCGCCGGTATGTGGACGCCAGACTCAGATACAACGACTCCGCCTCCGCAACCCGCCCGTCGCTGGTCGCGAGCGTCGCAAGATCCCACATGGCATCGGTCTGATTGCGCGACGGAGACGCGCCATCGTGCGACTTGAAATATTCGTAGGCCGACTGCAGCAGCGGTCGCGCGCGCTCGGACTGCTGAAGATTCTGCAATGTCGACCCGATCGACAGCTGCACCGCCGCCTTGATGTCCGGTTCTCCGGCGAACGCTGTGTCGATGATCGGCACCGCGCGATTGATCGCCTCCGTCACGGTCAATGCGCGCCCACCTTCGCGCGGTTGCGCGCCGTTCATCACCTGCTGAAAGAATTCCGACACCCGCGTGGTGCGTGCCTGCTCGACGCGTGCACGATCGCGCTCGATGCGTGCCACCGCCGCCTGTCGAATGCTCACCACCGTTCCGCCGATCAGTGCGATCAC
>JANMWU010000156.1:0-2975 GCA_031380785.1 Gemmatimonadaceae bacterium | reverse complement strand
GAAGTTCCGTTGCGCGCCGATGGCGCGATGGCGGCGTTGAACGCGTGGTTGGATGGTGAAGCCCCGGCTCCGCGTCTGGCGAACAATCAGCTCACACCCGAGGCCGAACTCTGGTCGCGGATCAGCCGTGAGGCATCGGCGCGCAAGGAAGTGCGCACGCCTTCCCATGTGGCGGCGCAGATCATGAACGCGCTGCCGCCTGCGACCGCGACCCGTCTGGTCGCGGCACCGGCTGTTCATAGCTCGACGGATACAGTGGCCCGCGAGATCCCGACGCAGGCCACCACGTCAGGCATCACCATGCAGCCGACGACGCTCGCGCTGCTGGCGGTGGTGTTCATGACGCTGGGTGCCGTGCTGGCGCGGTTCCTGTAAGCAAGTCACGTTGCAGTCTGCGACGAAATGCGCTTGTTCAGCGGGGCGACGATCTTCGGATCGCCGCCCCGTTTGCATTTCGGGTCGCGGGTTTTCGCATCAAGGGGACGATCAAGGGGTCAGAGCTCTTGATCGGATCAAGAGCTCTGACCCCTTGAAACGAAGCGATTCCGCGCAGAATCACGACCAAGCGGCAACTCGCGGCACATGCGGATCGCACTTTCCGATCAAGATCTCAAGGCGGAGCACGCGTGAGCAGTGTGCGTAGCGGGCGTTGCCGCTACGCGGTAAATTCCGGCATGGACCGCGTAATCCGAGTGTTCGAGTCGCACGCAGCAGCGGCGCAAGCCGATCGTGCTGATCTGGCGTCGCTGACTCCTCAGCAGCGCCTCGATCGCGCGCTCGATCTTATCGCGCGGCACAGGGAGGCACGTGGAGAGACTGCACAAGGATTTGCGCGAGTTGCTCGCGTTGTTCGCCTCCAACCACGTTGATTTCATTGTGGTTGGTGGACATGCGGTAGCGTTTCACGGCTACCCGCGATTCACAGAAGACATCGATTGCTTCGTTCGGCCTACCGTGGAAAATGGGGGACGAATCGTAAACGCGTTGCGTGCTTTCGGATTCGGTTCAATTGACATTTCCGCAACAGATTTCATCGCCGACGATCGGATGATTCAGCTTGGCCGGGCTCCCAATCGCGTCGACTTGCTGACGCGGTTGTATGCGATCGAGTTCGAAGATGCCTGGGCGACGAAAGTGGAAGGCAGCATGGATGGCGTTCCGGTCTGGTTCATCGATCGTGACTCATTGCTGCGAAACAAGCGCGCAACCGGTCGGCCACAGGATCTTGCCGATGCAGACTTCATCGAGCGGTTGCACGGCACCACCTGACGCTGCTCAACGACGGGTCAAGGGGTCAGAGCTCTCGATCCGATCGTGAGCTCTGACCCAAGATCGTGATCCGCAGTCCAAATCGATTTCGCGGCGCGCCAGTCCATGACTCGTCACCCGCGCCCGTCCCACGGCAGCATGTGCAATCTTTCTTGTGCAACCAGCACGAAACGGAGCGGACCGATTTTATGAAGCTTGCCGAAGCATTGGTCGTGCGCGCCGACATACAGAAGCGCGTTGCGTAGATCGAGGCGCGTCTCTTACGCAATGCGAAGGTGCAGGAAGGCGAACATCCAGCCGAAGATCCGCATGCGCTTCTCACGGAGTACGATGCACTGACCGCAGAACTCATTCAGCTCATCCGCCGAATGCACGTCACCAACTCGGCCGCGACAGTCGCTGGCCGCAGCCTGACGGAAGCACTGGTCGCGCGTGATTTGCTGAAGCACAGGCACAGCACCTGCTGCGATCTGGCTGATGCCGCCACCGCGTCGTAGTTCGCCATGCCGCGCTCGGAGATCCGATTCAAGGCAACCGTGTCGGTGCCCGCAATTCAGCAACGCGCCGACGCCATCGCACGCGCGTTGCGTGAACTCGACTCGCGAATTCCGGAAACCAAGCGGCAACTCGAGCTGGCTGACTGATCTGAGAGTAGCGCGTGCAGGGCCGCCAGGCTGTGGCAGCGAACACAAAACTCGTTACCGGTAGGGCAAAAGCGTTTCCTGGTGACGCCAGGGGCGGCGTCGCGGGTTCGCCCCCCGCACTGCACATCGAACGCCCACCAGCACAGTGCATATCAGCACCTCGCACACATACGTCTCACTGCCGCGGGTTGGGACACAATCTGGCGACTGCCGCGTTTCTCGTTCAGCATCACAATGACGGATTGGTTCGCAGCGCGTCGCGGCAAGCGTCATGGCCGATCCCGCACGCGCATTCAATCGCGCGCGTCGACGCCTGTCGATCGCAATCACACGTGATCACGTCTGAGCCGGCGCAGTTCTTCCAGCACCAGAATGTCAGCGACGTCTTGTGGTCGGCCAGTCTGCGTCGACGCAATCAGATTCGCGAGCGACACAGTTGGTATCGGTACTCCGCCAACGATCGCATATCTCGCCCCGTCCGCATTCGACAGCGCGCAGACGCGCGCGACGCCAGTATGCGGAACTCTCACGGGTCGGTCGGACGCTGACGCGACCAGGCGAGAAATGCGTCGAAGGACGGGAAAGTGAGAGGTTCGTTCGCGGCATCCGAAAGCTGATCGACGATGTGCACTCGCTCCTCGGACGCGCGAATTCGCTCGACAGGCGACAATGCAAGGTCTCGTCGCAGCTGTTCGCGCCGCGAGGCGTCGAGGATCTGCGAGCTTGACGCCCAACCTTCCGCTGCGACATACCGGCGCACGGCCTCTGCAACAATCCAGCTCCTGGACCGATCCCGCTCGGCAGCGAGTCGGTCGGCCGCTACGAGATCCTCGGCGGGAAGCGTGATCGCAATCCGGGCGAAGGGTTTGCCTTTGGCCATCACGCAATCGTGCTCAGTATTACTCAGTATGACAATGCCGCTGGATCAAGGGGTCAGAGACCTTGATCCGATCAAGATCTCTGACCCCTTGAAACGCATCGATTCAGCGCAAACTCACGCCCGATCGCGATCCCGCGTCAGATGTGAATCGCCCTGCCCAGCACCGCCAGCGCCGCTTCCCT
>JANMWU010000107.1:0-5195 GCA_031380785.1 Gemmatimonadaceae bacterium | reverse complement strand
AGCGGTGCAGCTCGCTCATGCGGCCGGCGCGACCGTGATTGCCACGGCGGGCAGCCAGGCCAAGCGCGAGTTCCTCACCGAGCAGGGCGTCGCACACACCTTTGACTCCCGCTCGATCTCGTTCGCTGCTGATGTGATGCGTGTGACGAACGGTGCAGGTGTTGACGTGGTGCTGAATTCGCTGGCCGGTGAATTCATTCCCGCCAGTGCGTCAGTCCTTACGCCCACCGGTCGCTTCCTCGAGATTGGCAAACGCGATATCTGGACCGACGCGCAGTTCAAGGCAGTCCGACCCGCTGGCGTGTACTTCGCTATCGATCTGGCGCGAGTGCGTCTCGAGGAACCGACAGCGTCGCACGCGCTCTTCAGACAGGTGATCGACGCTGCGGCGAACGGCACCATCAAGCCGCTTCCGCTGCGCGCATTTCCCTTGCATGCGTCGGCCGAAGCGTTCCGCTTCATGGCGCAGGCGCGTCACATCGGCAAGATCGTGCTGGTTCCCGAACGTTCAACCCGTGACGCACTGCATCACCTGTCGCCGCACGCGACGTATCTGGTCACCGGTGGCCTGTCCGGCCTTGGACTGCTGACAGCGGAGCGTCTGGCGGAGCGCGGCGCCAGGCATCTGGTGCTGGTGGGCCGTCGCCCGCCAGGTGACTCTGCCAACGCAACACTCACTTCCTTGCGCGCCAACGGTGTGAACGTGCGCGTGCTGACGGCAGACATTGGCAATGCTGATGACGTCGCGCGCGTGATGCGTGAGATCACGAGCGACATGCCACCGTTGCGTGGCGTGATTCACTCGGCCGGCGCGCTGGACGATGGCGCGCTGCTGCAGACGCAGTGGTCACGATTCGTCACGCCGCTGCGCGCCAAGATGGACGGCGCCTGGGCGCTGCATGTGCATACGAAACACACACCGCTCGATTTCTTCGTGATGTATTCGTCGGTGGCGTCGGTGCTCGGCTCTTCGGGTCAGGGTAATCACAGCGCCGCGAATGCATTCATGGACGCACTGGCATTTCACCGGCGTGCCGAAGGCCTGCCGGCGCACAGTATCAGCTGGGGTGCGTGGAGTGAGATCGGTGCCGCTGCCGATCGCCGGGTTGATCAGAGTGTGGCGTCGGTTGGCATTGGCGTGATCTCGCCGACCACCGGATTGTCGATGCTCGACGCCGTGCTGCAGGCCGACTGGCCGCACGTGACGGCGTTGCCGGTGGACTGGCAGCAATTGCGCGCCAGCCGTCACGCAGTGAACGGACGTCACTTTCTCGATCGCGTGGCGCACAGTTCGGCGAGCGTTTCCGCAGCGTCGGCGACCAAGGGGTCGGTCAGCGCAACATCCCGGTCGGGGCCAGCGGTGGACCTCGAGGCCTTACGTGACGAGACGCCTGCGCGACGTCACGCCGCGCTGCTCGCATTCGCTGGTGAGCACGTCGCACGGGTGCTGAGCGCACCGTCGGCGCAAGCGATCGATATTCAGCAGCCGCTCAACGAGCTCGGACTGGATTCGCTGATGGCGGTGGAGCTTCGTAACCGACTCGGCCGTGGCCTGCAGCTCGCGCGCAGTCTGCCGGCTACGCTCGTGTTCGATCATCCGACACTGGACGCCATCGCGACATTCCTTGTGAAGACGGTGTTCCCTGATTCTGCACCGCCCGACGCGGCTGCCACCGCGGCGGTGCCGGCACCCGACGCCGTCGGTGCCATCGATGACCTCACCGACGAGCAGATCGACGCGATGTTCGCCAACCGCACACGCAATTCATAGATGTCGGATTTCCTGACCCGGATCAGTCATTTCTCGCCCAAGCGTCTGGCGCTGCTGGCTGACGAGCTGCAGCGTCGCGTCGAGACGCTGGAGCAGGGTCAGCATGCGCCGATCGCCATCATCGGGATCGGCTGCCGCTTTCCGGGCGGTGCCGACACGCCGGAGAAGTACTGGGACATGTTGTGCCGCGGCACCGACGCGATCAGCGAAGTGCCGGCGGATCGCTGGGATATCGACGCGTACTACGACGCCAATCCCGATGCGCCAGGCAGAATGTCCACCCGTTTCGGTGGCTTCATCAGCGATGTGGATCAGTTCGACCCGTTGTTCTTCGGCATCTCACCGCGCGAAGCGCAACGCATGGATCCGCAGCAGCGGTTGCTGCTGGAAGTGGCGTGGGAATCGCTCGAACATGCCGCGGTGAATCCGGATTCGCTGCGCGACACGCGGACGTCAGTGTACGTCGGAATGTCGGCGGCGGACTATTTCCAGGTCATGCACGATGGCGGATTGGCGTCATTCGATGCGTACACGGCATCGGGTACGGCGCACAGCATCGCGTCCGGGCGCCTGTCGTACGTGCTCGGAGCGCGCGGGCCGAGTATCTCGATCGACACGGCGTGCTCGTCGTCGATGGTGGCGATTCACCAGGCGGTGCAGGGACTGCGTCGTGGCGAATCGGACATGGCACTGGCGGGCGGCGTGAACCTGATACTGCGGCCTGAAGTCACGGTCGCATTGTCCAGGTCGCACATGATGGCGCCCGATGGACGCTGCAAGACGTTCGATGCGCGCGCTGATGGCTTCGTGCGCGGTGAAGGCTGCGGCATGCTCGTGCTCAAGCGCCTCGACGATGCGCAGGCGGCAGGCGATCGCATCATCGCTGTGATTCGCGGCTCGGCAGCGAACCAGGACGGGCGCAGCAACGGTCTCACCGCACCCAGTGGGCCGGCGCAGGAGGCGGTGCTGCGCGATGCTCTCGCCGATGCGCAACTCGAAGCGCGACAGGTTGGACTCGTGGAGGCGCACGGCACCGGGACCGCACTCGGCGATCCGATCGAGGTGCGCGCGCTGGCACACGTATTTGGCGCGCAGCGTGACACCGACAAGCCGCTCGTGATCGCGTCTGTCAAGGCGAACATCGGTCATCTCGAAGCGGCAGCCGGTGTCGCTGGTGTGATCAAGACGGCACTGTCGCTGCAGCACGGCGCGGTGCCGGCACAGCAACACTTCCAGACGCCGAACCCGTTCATTCCGTGGGATGAGTTGCCGGTGCGCGTGCCAACGGCGCTCGAGCCCTGGCCGGCGGCACATGATGGTGCGCGCGTAGCCGGTGTGAGTTCGTTCGGCTTCAGCGGCACTAACGTGCACCTGCTGCTTGAAGCGGCTCCATCCCTTGCACCAGCAACAGCAGCGGTCGAGCGCCCACGTCATCTGCTTACGATCTCGGCGCGCAGCGACTCTGCACTGCGCACGCTGGCGGCGCAGTATCGCGCAACACTTGCCGATGGGCAGATGTCGTTCGCCGATTTCGCGCACACGGCGAATGTCGGTCGCGCAGGCCAGTCGCAGCGCATGACCGTTGCCGCGAGCACCACGGCAGAGGCGATCGCAGCACTCGACGAATTTGCTGCCGGAAACACGCCTGATGCAATTCAGCGCGGGACTGCCGCAGTACGGACGCCGCAGGTCGCGTTTCTGTTCACCGGACAGGGGTCGCAATATCCGGGTATGACGCGCGCGTTGTACCACGCGCAGCCGGCGTTCCGGGCGGCGTTGGATGAATGTGCGGCGATTCTGCAGCCACTGATTGCGGTGCCGCTGCTCTCGCTGCTGTTCGACGACAGTGTCGCCGCCGCACAACTCGACGACACCGCCTGCACGCAGCCGGCGCTGTTCGCGGTTGAATACGCGATCGCCGCAATGTGGATGAACTGGGGCGTGCGCCCGACGGCCGTGATGGGCCACAGCGTCGGCGAGTTTGTGGCGGCGTGCGTCGCCGGATGTATCGCGCTGCCTGATGCACTCACGCTGGTGGCGACGCGCGGACGGCTCATGGGCGCGCTGCCGCGCGATGGGTCGATGGTGGCCGTCATGTCGGATGAAGCTCGCGTTTGCGAACTGATCGTGCCGTGGAGCGCGGAGGTGTCGGTTGCGGCGGTGAACGGTCCGGAAAACATCGTGGTGTCGGGGCGCACAGCTGCGATCGACGCGATCATCGCCGCCGCCGCGGCGGCCGGCATCAGCACCACGCGTCTTCAGGTCTCGCACGCGTTCCACTCACACTTGATGGATCCGATGCTGGCGGAATTTCGCAGCGTCGCGGAGTCGATCAGCTATCAGTCGCCGCAAATCGATCTGATCTCGAATGTGACCGGCGAGCGGTTGCGTAACGCTGCACTGTCGGCGAGCTACTGGTGCGAGCAGGTCCGCGCGCCAGTGCAGTTCGCGCGCGGAATGCGAGCCTTGTCGGAGCTGGGTTGCACGGCGTTCATCGAAGCCGGCCCACACCCAACGCTTCTCAGTCTGGCCCGTCAGACTCTCACCGACGATGCCCGCCTCTGGCTGCCGACCGTCCGTCGCAACGCCGATGACTGGACGCAGCTGCTGCAGAGCGTGGGCACGCTCTGGGTGCACGGCGTGGCGATCGACTGGAAGGCATTCGACGCCGGCTACGCGCGTTCGCGTCAGGTCCTGCCGCGCTATCCTTTCCAGCGTGAGCGTTTCTGGGTCGACACGGCAGCGTCGTCACCAGCCGATGTCCCGGTTGGCGCGCGTCTGCATCCATTGATCGATCGCGAAGTGCGGCAGGCCGCCACTGCTCATCGCATCTTCGAAACGCAGCTGTCGGTGGCGCGCCACGGCTACCTTGCCGATCACCGGATTTTCGGTTCGATACTGCTGCCATCGCCGGCAGTGATGGAGATCGTGCGCGCCGCCGCCACCCGCGTGCTTGGCACGTCCGTGGTCAGCATCAGCGACTTCAGCATGCGGCGCCCGATTTCAATCGATGATGAGCGCGTGGTGACGCTGCAATTGATTCTCGATGAGGCGCAGGAAGACGCTGCGACTGCATTTCGCGTCGCCGTGATGACGGCAGGCGACGAAGTGTGGACAACGGTCGCGTCGGGTGCGATTGAGCGCCGCGACGACGCACCGGCACGGCGCTCACTGCCCGCGCTGCAGTCGACGAACGCCACTGCCATGGACGTCTCGGCGTTGTACGGCTGGATGGCCACAGTGGAGCTCCAGTTCGGCGCGCGGTTCCGCGGCATTGCGGAACTGTGGAACGGACCAGACAGCGCACTGGCACGTATCACGCGACCGACGGACGTTGACACATCGGGTTACGGCATGCATCCGGCTGTGCTCGACGCCTGTTTCCACGTGCTCGGTGCCGCACTCCGCACACCGGAGCGGCCGA
>JANMWU010000095.1:0-7975 GCA_031380785.1 Gemmatimonadaceae bacterium | reverse complement strand
CGGATATCGCGACGCTCGCGGCGGCGTACGCGTTCGGCGTCGCCAAGGCACACGCCTTCAGCGATGGAAATAAGCGGACCGCGTTCATAAGCATGATGACCTTCCTCGGCCTGAACGGCTACGACCTTACAGCCACAGAATCGGCGGTGGTTGAAGCGATGGTTGCTCTGGCTGACGGATCGATGACTGAAGCGGCGCTCGCCGAGTGGGTGCGCAGGAGGCAGATTCTGTCCGATCTCTGACCGCGCGCCACTCAGCCCCCCTTCTCCGGCACAATCGTCTCACCGCGTTCGAGCATGGCGACCAGCGCCGCGATTTTTTTCGCCCGCCCCGCCGGCGTTTTCATGTTGTTCGTGCGAAAGGCCAGCGCGAACAGATTCATCTTGCCCAGCGTGAGAAACGTCTTCTGCGCGCGAGGGTTTGCGTCGATCGCCGCGCGCAGATCTTCCGGAATGGACTCCGCGCTGGCGCTCCGGATCGGCGCATACGCCGCCACCCATCGCCCGTCGGCCTTTGCCAGATTGACCTGACGCTGGCCATGTTCCGTCATGCGGCCGGCTGTGACCAGTCGCTGCACGTGATCGCGATTGACCTGACTCCAGACACTCTTCGCCGTCCGTGGCGTGAATCGCTGAATGAACGAGTGCTCGTCGAACGATTTCTTGAGCCCATCAATCCAGCCCCAGCACAGCGCAACATCCAGCGCTTGCGCGTATGTCACGGTGCGACGCCCCGACGCCTTTTTGTGGATCTTGAGCCAGAGTTCCGTCTCGCTGGCGTGATGCGCGGCGAGCCATTTCTCGAATGCCTCGGCGGTAGCGAAGGCTTTCGTGCGGCGCGGATCGGGAACGACAGGTGCCATCGGTTCCTCGGTCGTGGGTGGCGACGCGCAGCCGGAAACACTCTCGCATCGCCGCCACGGTCGGTACGAATTCAGCCCGGCGCGTTCAGACTTCCGCGAGCAGCGCCCTTCTCATCAGATCCATCGCCACCTGCGTCGCACGATGCCGGATCTCGGCACGATCTCCGATGTAGATCGCAACGCGCGACGTCACCTCGCCACGCACGTCAATCGCGATCCACACCGTGCCAACCGGCTTTTCGGGTGTCCCTCCATCGGGGCCGGCGATACCAGTGATGCCAACGCCGATCGTGGCGCCGGTCATGCCGCGCACACCGCGCGCCAGCTGTGTCGCGACCTGTTCGCTGACCGCGCCGAATTGCGCGATGTCATCAGCCGAGACCCCGAGCTCCTGCTCCTTCACCGCATTCGAATACGCAATCACGCCACCCAGCACGACGCGACTCGAACCAGGAATTTCAGTCAGACGGGCGCCAAGTAATCCGCCGGTGCAGCTCTCAGCCACGGCGATCGTGTCACCGCGCGCAACGCAGAGATCCAGCAGGACCTCGGCCATTGACAGGCCGTCGGTGGCATACGCATGAATTCCGACCGCCTCCTGAATCTGCGCCACCGCGGCGTCCAGTCGCCGCGTCGCTTCTTCGGATGACAGGCCGCGCGCGGTGATGCGCAGATCGACACCGTCGTGGCCCGGCAGATATGCCAGCGGCAGTCCTTCGACGAGACGTTTCATCGGGCCAAGTTTTTCGGCCAGTGCGCTTTCCGCGATGCTGGTGGTGCGCACGCTGCGGGATCGCAGCACCGTGCCGCTGCCGCGCGCCGACAACCACGGCACGATGTGCGCCGTTGTCATGTGTCGCAACTCACGCGGCACACCGGGAAGCATGATCACCCAGCGACCGTGTTCGTCGGTGAGACGCAATCCGGGCGCCGTGCCCTGCGCATTCACCAGCACTTCGGCGCCCTCCGGAACCAGCGCCTGCTGCAGGTTGGAAGCAGGCAACGGGCCGCGACCGCGACTCGCCCACAACGCGTGCAGCGCTGCCACGATCGCCGGATCCTCGTGCAGCTCGCGACCGAACAGTTTCGCCAGCACCGGCCGCGTGAGATCGTCAGCGGTTGGGCCAAGTCCACCGGTCGTGATCACACCGCCGGTGCGCTCGAGCGCCTGACGCACCGCGTCGGTGATTTCGTCCGGATCGTCAGCCACCGTTGCGCGTCGGGCAATCGGTACGCCGATCTCGCCAAGCGCGCGGGCGAGGAACACCGCGTTGGTATCCACGGTCGTGCCGAGCAGGAGTTCATCACCGATGGTGACGATCTCGACGGATTCGTTCATCTGTTGTCCGGGGAAATCAGCCCGCGTGACTGCGCGCCGGGGCTGCGACGACGCTGCCGTATCGCTGCACATACAGCGCCAGCGACCAGAGCGTGAGACTGACGGCAGCGACCATGCAGATGGCCACCACGGCACCGTTGAAGTATGCGTATGCCGACCACCAGTTGCCGCCCCAGCCGCGTTCACGCGCCAGCGTGGCGGTGAAGAACCAGCAATAGGCTGATCCGATCCAGAGACTCTGGAAGGTGGTCTTCCATTTTGCCGGTCCGATGGCGGAGATCACCACGCCGCGGCGCTTGGCGATTTCGCGGAAGCCGGTCATAAACGCTTCGCGCCCCAGCACCACCAGCACCACCCAGAGCGGCAGCGAAAACCACATCTGCGCGACAAGTGTCGGAAAGCGACCGTCAGGCGGCACAGTCTCGCCGGCACGCTGCAGCATCGGTACACCGCGCATCAGCCAGTACATCGGCACGAAGGTGCCAAGCAGCAGCAGTTTGTCGGCAAGCGGATCGAGCCACTTTCCCAGATCGGTGATCAGATTCTCGCGACGGGCGAGGTAGCCATCGACATAGTCGGTGATGGCAGCAATCACGAACAGCGCGAACGCGATCGCCCGAACCGTTGAACCATTCACGAACGGCAAGACCGCCACCAGTGGAGTGATGGCAATACGACCGACGGTGAGTGCGTTCGGCAGGTTCACGGGAGGGGAATTCAGCTCGATGAAGCGAGACTCTTGAGCACCAGCTTGCTGATTGCCTTCAACGTATCGAACACACCGTCCCCCGCCACTGCCACCGCTTCGACACTCGGAACGCGCTCGATCCACTCGCCCGACGACAGCTGTTCTACCAGCAGGCGGGCGGAATTGTTCGGATCGGTCATCTGCCGCTGCCGGGCCGGATCAACGACTTCGAAGCCCGGATTCAGTAACTGGTCGAGTTCATCGATCGGTGCCGCGTTGGGCAGGTCACGCTTGTTGTACTGGATCACGAATGGCATACGCGTGATGTCATAGCCGTATTCCGCCATGTTGTCGTACAGGTTCTGCATCGCCTCGACATTCGCTTCCTGGCGTTCCACCTGCGAATCGGCGACGAAGACAACGCCGTCCACACCTTTCAGAATCAGCTTGCGACTCGCGTTGTAGTAAACCTGTCCAGGCACCGTGTAGAGATGGAAACGCGTCTTGAAGCCGCGGATCGTCCCCAGGTCGACGGGGAGAAAGTCGAAGAACAGCGTGCGTTCGTTCTCAGTAGCCAGCGAGATCAGCTTACCCCGCGTGTCGGGCGCGACGCGTGCGTAGACATGCTCGAGATTTGTGGTCTTGCCGCCGAGTCCGGGGCCGTAGTACACGATCTTGCAGTTGATCTCGCGCGACGCGTAGTTGATGACCGACATGTCGTGGGGGTCGAATTAGCTGAAGAGCCGGTCGATGTCGTCTTCGGCACCGGCGAGCAGGTGAGACGCGCCGAAGTCGGCAGGCTGGGGTTCGGGCGGTCGCGTGAAGACCTGATTGAGTTCGTTGACGGCGGACTTCAATCGGAGGCGAACCAGTCCGAGTGTCGTCCGCTGATCGAACAGCACCACCAGGATCAGACGACGTGCCACGTCCGCGACATACATCGAATCCCGCTCACCCTGATGAAAGAGTGTCGTGAAGTCGGTTTCGCCGATGAGCTTCGCCAGCTGATCATTGGCGCTGAAGTCGGCGGCGGCGAGCGTTGCGAAGGCGGTGGCGTCGAACTGAGGCTGTTCGCCGACCGTCGTCACCAGCTGTCCTGAGCGATCGACGAGCAGCGCACTGCGGCTGTTCGTCTCAGCCAGGAAGTTGGAGAGGATGCGCGTGATGGCGTCCGCGTCGTCCTGTGTGAATGACCAATGCGATGCGCGAGACATATCGGCGCTCACGACTCGAGAGCGAGAAGTAGTTGCTTCAGCGCACGTTCGGCGCGCCGGCGAAGCGTCGGGCGACGCTCCCAACGAATGTAGTCGCGCAGCAATCGCGCGTTCTCGACCGATGGAGTTCGTGCAATCCAGCCGATCGCCGCCGCGCGCTGCACCACTGACGTCGCGAAGAGCTGATCGTGCGCAACATTCTGCTGACGGCGCCATGCCATTGCACCAAGCACAATGCCACCGGCGAAACCGGCCAGCACAAACGGCATCGCACCGGGCAACTCTGTCGCGCGTCGAACAACGCGCACGCTCATGCCATCTCCCGGCGTGCCGACAGCGCCTGCGCGATCGTGACGCCATCCGCATACTCGAGATCGCCACCAACCGGCAAGCCACGCGCGATGCGCGTGATGCGCACACCCGTAGGCGCCAGCTGACGCTGGAGATGAATTGCGGTGGCTTCGCCTTCCATCGATGGATTGGTCGCGAGAATCACTTCAGACACGTCACCATGCCGCACCCGGTCCACGAGCGCAGCGATTGTCAGATCACCCGGGCCAACGCCATCGAGCGGAGAGATGCGCCCGCCGAGTACGTGGTAGACACCCCGGAATTCGGCGGCCCGTTCAATGGCGCCGATATCGGCTGCCTCTTCGACTGCGCAGATGGTGTTTCCGTCACGTCGCGGGTCGCTGCAGATCGCGCAGCGTGGCGCTTCGGTCAGATTGAAGCAGATCTCGCACTGCCGTATGCGTTCAGTGAGTCCCACCAGTGCGTCCGCAAGGCGGCGTGACTGCGCCGCCGGTTGCTTGAGCAGATGATACGTCAGCCGGAGTGCCGTCTTGCGGCCGATGCCAGGGAGCCGGGCGAGTTCGCTCGCCAGCTCGTCAATCGCCGACACAGCTCACATGAACGGGAGCTTGAGACCCGGAATGCCGAGTCCGCCAGCGAGGCGCCCCATTTCCTCGGCACCGAGCGCGGCAGCTTTTTGCTGCGCATCGCCCACGGCGACCGTGATCAGGTCCTCGATCAACTCGACGTCTCCGCCGCTGACAAGGCTGGGGTCAATCGTGACGCGCCGGACGGTGCCCTTACCGTCAGCGTCGACCGAGACCATTCCGCCGCCAGCCGAGCCGGTGACGGTGCGTTTTGCGAGTTCTTCCTGCAGCTCAGCCAGCTTGCCCTGCATCTGCTGGGCTTGCTGCATCATTTTCATGAAATCCATCGTCGGGTGGAGCGAGGGAAATTGATCCGGAAAGCTACCGGCCAGACCGAAGCTACTCCAGCAGTTCGAGATCGAGTGCATCGACGGCCGCGCCGAGGACCGGATCCTGCTTTGACAACGACGCAACACGTTCAAGCTTCACAGCTTCGGTGGTCAGACGGTCCCGGGTGGCCGGCGCTCCATCCGGCGGCGGTTTGACCTGGACCCGCGTGATGGACGGCAGCGTGGCACGCAGCGACTCGGCGATCTGCGGCAGACCATCGGCGACCATCGAGTAGTCGGCCGGATCATCGCACTCGATCGTCAGCAGTCCGCTGGCGGTAACGGCTGTCGGCTGGACCCGCGCCAGTATTGCGGCCAGCATCGATCGGCCCTGCACCTTCAGCAGGCGTACGACCTCGTCCCACTCGTCCACGATGCGATGCAGGTCAGGTACCGGCATCGCGGCCAGCGCTACAACAACGGTCGGCGCGTCCATCACCGCAGCCCGGGCGGCCACCGGGGCAATCACACGCGGCGCGCTCACGGTGCGCGGGCCGGCGTCGCCAAGGCCAGTCAGCACTTCCTCCAGCGTCAGTGTGCGATCGAGCAGCGCGAGCCGCACCAGCAGCGTTTCGAATACCAGCTGCGGCTGGCCGCTCTTGCGCAATCGTCCCTCGACTTCGGCCATCAGCTGCAGCACGCGCAACAGGTCGCCGGCGCGCCACTGCGGTACCATGGCAGTAAGTCGCTCCCGTACTGATGACGACACAGCTCCCGGATCACCGCCAAGCACCAGTGCCAGTTGCGCGCGAACGAGATCGGCAAGGCCGGTGAGCAACAGCACCAGGTCCACGCCGAGATTTGTCAGACGCTCGACCGCCGCAAAGACGTCGCCGGCGCGTCGTTCGCCGATGATGGAGAGCAGCGCGAGCAGCTCATCTTCCGGCACCAACCCGAGCGCCTCGCGGACGCGCGCAGATGTGAGGCGCGAATCATCGCCGAATGCCAGCACCTGATCGGTCAACGAGAGCGCATCACGCAATCCGCCGTCGGCGGCGCGGGCCAGCATTTGCAGCGCGTCGGGTTCGTAGGTGACGCCCTCCGAGTCGAGCACTGACGCGAGCCGATCGCGAATTTCGGCCGGATTGATACGGCGCAGGTCGAAACGCTGCAGGCGACTCAGCACCGGAGCGGCGGTCTGCGCGATTTTCTGCGGCTCGGTGGTGGCAAAGACGAACACAACGCGCGGGGGCGGCTCTTCGAGGATCTTCAGCAAGGCATTCCACGCTTCGCGCGTGAGCATGTGTGCTTCGTCCACGATGTAGACCTTGTAGCCATCGCTGGTGGACGGCGCGTACATGGCGCGCTCGCGCAGCTCACGGGCATCGTCAACACCGCGATTCGATGCGGCGTCGATCTCGACCACATCGAGCGATGTGTTGCCGCTCCAGATCCGGGTGCAGGCGCCGCAGCTTCCGCACGGTTCGCCATCGTCGCGCAGCTTGCGGTTGTCGCAGTTGAGCGCCATGGCGAGGACGCGAGCGAGTGTGGTCTTGCCGGTGCCGCGTGGACCGCACAGCAGATAGCCATGCGCCACGCGATCACGCGCGATGGCGCCTTTGAGCGTGTTCGACACGTGCGTCTGCACGGCGACCTGCGCGAAATTTTTTGGCCGGTATTTGCGGGCGAGCGCGATCACGGGCTGGGAATCCTCCCGGGGGGCGCGACGGTCAGCCGCGATGCAGCAAACCGGGGCAAAAGGTACAGGCGGCCGCGCGACCGATCGCCTGCCGCACGCTGACACAAACGAATCGCGCGGCGTCGCCGTCCGGAATCGGACGATCGAACGGCCGCGCAATACTCCAGGCCTGACGGAGCAACGCAAGACACCACACGGCGCTGCTACCTTTCGATCCTGACGCGGTTAGCGGGCCGACGCCCTCCGGGACCTGGAGCACGGAAGAATCTAGCAGCCTGACGTCGAAGTTCGTAGTGCCCGCCTCGACACTATGACGCAGCAAGAGCCGCGGCCACCACGCGGCCCGCGCGCTGAGCGTCGTCGGCCGGGCAGTCGAGGTGAAAGACGGCGCGAATGCGCGTGGGCGACCAGTCGGAAATCGCAACACCGTTTGCATGCGCCGCATTTACCACCGCGTCGACGCTCTGCCCGGTGCGCACGTCGACCATCACGATGTTGGTGTCCGGCGCGACCACCCGCGCGCCGCCGGCTCCATCAACCAGGCGCGCAAATTCGGCGGCGTTGCTGTGATCGTCGGACAGGCGCGCGAGATGGTGCGTCAGGCCATGCAGCGCGGCGGCGGCGATAATGCCTGACTGACGCATACCACCGCCGAACCGCTTTCGCGCCTCCCACGCGTTTGACATCAGCGCCGCCGATCCCGCCAGGGCCGCACCGACTGGCGCGCCAAGACCTTTCGAGAAGCTCACCATCACTGTGTCCGCCGTGGCCGCGAAATCGTGCAGCGCAGTGCCGCTGGCAATGTGTGCATTCCAGAGCCGGGCGCCGTCCATGTGCACGTTCATTCCGGCCGAGCGACCGGCCGCGGCCAGCGCCTGCAATTCGGTCAGCGGCGTGATCATGCCGCCGGCGCCGTTGTGCGTGTTCTCGATGCAGAGCAGCGTTGCGCGCGGCGCCTGACGCGAC
>JANMWU010000074.1:0-2366 GCA_031380785.1 Gemmatimonadaceae bacterium | reverse complement strand
TGATCGGTGAAGTGCGCGGTCAGGGATTGATGATCGGAATGGAGTTGATAGCTGGCAATGGCGACAAGACGCCGGCGAAGCAGCTGTGCGATGATCTCGTCACGCGGGCGTATCACAATGGATTGTTGCTGCTGTCGTGCGGCGTCAGCACGGTGCGGTTCATGCCGCCGCTGCTGATCACGCGGGCCGATGTGGACGACGCGATGACGATGCTCGAGACGAGCATGGATGAGGCGGTGGTCAATCAGCAGCTGACAGCGGCGCACGCGTGAGCCGAGGGCGAGATCACTGGCTTGAAATTGCTGGTTCGTGCGCGTAAATGGTCCGTTTCAAGGGGTCAGAGATCTTGAAAAGACCTGAAAACGCCGATCAAGAGCTCTGACCCCTTGAAACGGACCATTTGATGTCAAAACAACGCAAACGGTTCGGTTTCTGGACGGCCACCGCGCTGGTCGTCGGCAACATCATCGGTGCCGGGATCTTTGCTCAGCCCGCGTCGCTGGCGCCGTACGGCTGGAATGCGGTGATTGCCTGGGGCATCAGCCTCTTCGGCGCGCTCTGTCTGGCGTGGGTGTTCGCGAAACTCGCGGCCCAGTTTCCGCACGCCGGCGGCACGCATGGCTTCATGCAAATGGGCGTCGGTGATAACGCTGCGTTCCTTGGTTCGTGGGGCTACCTCGTGTCCATCTGGGCCGCGAACGCGGCGATGTGTGTGACGGGCGTGAGTTACCTCACGCGACTGATTCCCGCGATGCGCACGATTCCGGGCTCGGAACCGGCGACGGCAATGCTGGTGATCGTGATCATCACATGGGCGAACCTGCGCGCGTTGGGAGGCGGCGTGCAGCTGGTGTCGTCGGTGATAAAACTGCTGCCATTCGCGGCCGTGATCGGTCTCGCGGCGTGGGCGCTGCTGCGCAACGGCATGTCGGTGCTCCCGCCGCTCAACGCGGTGCCGCTGACGACCAGCGCCACCGTTTCAGCCATCGGCATCACCTTCTACGCCATGCTCGGCGTGGAGAGCGCGGCAGTTCCGTCAGATGCGGTGGAGAACGCGGCCACGATTGTGCCGCGAGCCACGATGATTGGCACGACGCTGAGCGGTGTGGTCTCAATTTTCGCCACCTGCGCAGTGGCACTGATGCTGCCGATGCAAACGGTGTCGAATTCGAAAGCGCCGATTGCGGATTTCATCGGCAGCTTCTGGGGCAGCGGCGCGAGTCTGTTTGTCGCGTTCTGCGGCGTGGTGAGCTGCTTCGGGTGCCTGAATGGCTGGCTGCTGCTGTGCGGCGAGTTGCCGGCGGCGATGTGTGAACGCGGATCGCTGCCACAGTGGTTCGGCGCACGAAATGACGTCGGTGTCCCGTCGCGCTCCATCGTGCTCGGTTCCATTGTCACGGCAGTGCTGACGCTGCTCGCCAGCTCGCGCGCAGGTGCGGCGGCGTTCAATTTCGCGGCGCTGCTGGCGACGGCAACCAATCTGGTGCTGTATCTGTTCTGTACCATCACCGCAATTCGATTGATGCGCGACGGTCGATTGCCTCGCACGCTGGGCTTGATCCTCTGCGCCGGCGGAGCGCTTGTGTTCTCGCTCTGGGCGTTCTACGGTTCTGGCTGGGAAGCGCTTGGGTGGGGCGCGGTGCTGATCGCAGCGGGTTGGCCGTTGCATCGGCTGTCACAACGCGCCGCAGCGCGCGCCGTCGCTATCACCAGTGGAGTTTAGTCGAAGTTCGTGGTGCAGATTTCTGCCACGGTCCACTCCCTGATCGCGCATTACTCACTTCGTTCCTCGACATGCCTGCACGCGATCCACGTTACGACATCCTGTTCGAGCCGGTGACGATCGGCCCGGTCACGGCACGCAACCGATTCTTTCAGGTGCCGCACTGCAATGGCATGGGGCACCAGATGCCGGCGGCGCATGCCGCGATGCGCGAAGCGAAGGCGGAAGGCGGATGGGCGGTGGTGTCGACCGAGGAGTGTGAGATTCACCCGAGCGGCGATGTCACGCCGTATGTGGAAGCGCGGCTGTGGGACGATGCCGATATTCCCGCGCTGGCGCTGATGTGCGATCGTGTGCACGCACACGGTTCACTGGCGGCGGTGGAGCTCACGCATAACGGGCCCACGTCGTCCAATCTGTACTCGCGCGAAGTGGCGCTCGCCCCGTCGCACCAGCCGCTCAAGTACGGCTATCCGCATCAGGCGCGCGCGATGACAAAGCATGACATTCGCGAGTATCGGCGGTGGCATCGTGAAGCGGCAATTCGCGGGCGGACCGCCGGCTTTGACCTGGTGTACGTCTACGCCGGTCACGATCTCAGTCTCGCGATGCATTTCCTGCAGCGTCGTCGCAATCAGCGCAC
>JANMWU010000057.1:0-5902 GCA_031380785.1 Gemmatimonadaceae bacterium | reverse complement strand
CCGAAATACCAGCCGGTAGGATCGGGATGCCACGGATCGCTGCCGTAGATGCTCCAGCCGTTGGGCTTCTGGTCGCTCCACAGGTACCAGTCGCGGAACGGGCTCTGTTTCGAACTCCGCGCGTCGACAAAGGCGGGGTGCGCAGCAGCGCTGTGGTTCAGGACGTAGTCGAGGATCACGCCGATGCCGCGTGCATGGGCTTCGGCGATCAGCGCATCGAAATCGGCCAGCGTACCGTATTGGTTCTCAATGCTGCGGTAGTCGGTGATGGAGTAGCCGTGATCGTGATCCTGGCTCTGCATGACTGGCATGAGCCAGATGCCTTTGATGCCGAGTGCTTTCAGGTAGTCGAGGCGGAGGATGAGACCCTGGAGGTCACCGAATCCGTCGCCGTTGCTGTCCTGGTATGCGCGCACGAAGACTTCGTACATCCCGCCATACTGCCAGCCCGGCGGAAGGGCTGTTCCCGGGTCCGCTACCGGAACTGGAGTCGTGTCGACAGGTGTGGGCATGGCGGAAAGTACTGCCGTCAATTCCTGGCGACGTCAGGGCGCGTGAACTGCGCGCGTGACGCCCTCCTGGGCTGCGCTTGCGGAAAGGCGTTGCTCCTGCGGCCGTGGTGTATGCACCATTCGCTTCAAACCCTCACGCAGCGTCGCGCAGCCGAAGTTGACCAGCAGGCCGACAGGCAAGCCGAGGAGTTTGAGGTAGCTCAGGAGCTGCTTGGTGTCTGCAGCCGAAATCCTTGCGATCGATTTCACCTCGACCACAACCCAGTTCTCGACGATAAGGTCGGCACGAAATGCTTCCGTGTACTGGTGCCCGCGGTAGGTGATATTCACACGCTGCTGTCGTTGGACATGAAAGCCGCGGTCAAGGAGCTCTCGTTCCAGAATCGCTTCATAAACACTTTCCAGCAGGCCTGGGCCGAGGTCACGGTGAATCTGGAGAGATGCACTGACGATGTTGGCCGTGACGGTGTCGTACTGCTTGTCGGAATTCCGCATCGCGATCGGCATCGAGCACCTCGTACCCAGTTCACAAACGGAACAGTCTCGCGCGGAGCCGCGGAGACGCGGGGAGCGCACGGAGGACAACTTGTTGAAACTGCTCGCACGCAGCGAGGCAATGTCGCGCGCGGAGAATCGAATCGCCGCAGTGCAGTTTCAAAGCAGTTCTCCTCCGTGCCCATCGCGGCTCCGCGGCTCCGCGCGCGACTGAGAATCGCCTCAGTGCAGTTGCAAAGCATTTCTTCTCCGCGCCCATCGCGGCTCCGCGGCTCCGCGCGAGACTGTTCCTCGCCCGGTCAGCTGCTGATCGAAATCCGGCGCGTGCTTGGGGACGATGCTGCAATAAGTTCAGACGCCGCGTCCTGAGCGCCTTCGCTGGCCGCGATGAACTCAGCCGCCAGATACGCCGGGATGTCCTGCGCCGGCATCGCCTTCGCGAACAGATTTCCTTGAGCCTGCGTGCAACCGAGCCCCGTCACCCACGCCAGCGTCTCGGCCGTTTCCACACCATCCAGCACGTGAATATGCCCGCCCGGCGAACCTCGGCTGGGCAGGCACCGCCGGGTTCCGGCTCGACGCACGAGCGTCGGCGACGCTGGTGGGGCGTCGCTGCACGCGTAGGGCGACCTGTCAGAGGGACCGTAACGGCTGAGCTCGATTGACCGGCTAGTGCTTCGGACCGGCCAGTCCGTTGGCCAGTCGAAGCGTCAGCGGCCGCGATCGGGGATGAGTCGGCGAACCTGCCGCGCCGCTTCGATCGGCGACAGCGCCGTCAGCGCAATACCCGAGACGACGCGGGTGATATCGTGATCCACGGCACGCGGTACAGACCATTGCGCGCCATCGGCTATGGTGACGTACACCGACATTGCGTCATGCCCGGTACCGGGTCGTTCGCCAATCACATGCACGATGCAGCACGCATCGCGTCGCCCCGTAAACAGCGCCTCACCGATCTGGTAGCCGGCACGCACGCGTCCCGAGCGCAGGACGAGCGTCTCCGGCGCGACATTCCACTCGCTGTCGCGAAGCTCATCCCGCAGCGTGCGCATCAACGGCGCGAGATGATCGCGGGCGGTGATTGCCAGTGCATTGAGGCCGTCGGAGACGACAATCTGCAGGTCGTGCGGCCTCGGCGAGAGTTGTGTGCGAATCACGTCGAACGAGCGCGATGACAAGCGCTCGCCGGTTTCGGGATGGAGGATGTACTCGCCCCGCGATTGCGAGCAGGTCTCGAGTTCGATCGCCGCCGGAATTTCTCTGATGAACTCCGGCGGCAGCGTTGCCCAGAACGCGAGCTTTGCATCGTCGTAGATCGAACGGATCGTGCGATCGAGCGTCGGCGCAAGATCATACGGCCGCTCGCCGTGTCCCTTGGCAATGAACACGCCGCGCGCACGCACGCTGTCGATTGCACGGGCTCCCTCCGCACGAACCACGTCGACGGAGCGTGTGTCACCATGCCGACGTTGATACTCAGCGTAGACGTGCAACGGATCGCCAAACTGCGGACCGGGGCGGCCATGCTCATCGAGCACGTCCAGCGACTCGAAAAACTCCTGCATCGGTGGATTCACCGCGGTACCGGACAACTCCCGCAGCCGCACGTGATCCTGAAATCCCGTCGTGAGATAGCCGAGCATCGGATCGACCTTGGTCGGCAGCGCCATCAGGTACGCGGGCCGCGCCGGCAACACCTGTTCGAGACACCAGTCAAGATCGTCCAGCGAGATGTCCATGTGCAGCGTGGCACAGACATCGAGCCCGATGGTGAGGCCATGCAACTTTCCCATCACCAGATCTTCGAGGCAGCAGCGCACCAGCTGTTCGCGCGTGCGAAAGACCTCCGGCCCGATGAATCCCGCCACATCGTTCACGATCACCCAGGGCGCACGCGCAGTTCCCGCCTTCGCCTGCGCTGCGCCAACGCGTGCGGTCAGCGCACGCGCAAAGCCGTACTTGCGCGACTCGTGGATCACCATGTCCACGCCATCCGCGTGGCCGTTTGTGCAATCCGCTCCCTGCCCTGTCTCGAAGTACATGCCGAAGCGACCGGACCGCGCATCGGCATGCGCGAGCATTTTCGCGACCGTGATATCGAAGGTCTGATTCGCCGCGTCACTGCCCGCGATGCTCTGGAACCAGAGCGCGGTGCTGCCTGGCGCTGCGCGCTCCACCGCAGCCTGCACGTCGACATGAGCGAGCACGCAATGCGGAAGCACATCGTCGAGCTCAAAGGTGTGGATGATGTCTTGCAGCGCGCGCTCGACGAGCGCCACCGACGCCGGATCGCTCGACACCGGATTCGTCCCAAGCAGCACGTCGCCCACGCCATACGCCCAGCCACAGAACACCTGCCAACGGATATCATCAGGGTGATCGGTGGGCGAATTCGGCTGCAGGCGCGCACCCAGAAATCCTGGCGCGCCGACATGACTGTCGGGCAATGCGTGGCAGAGCTTCGCGCTCACGGTAATCAGTTCGTCGTTTGTGAGCAGCTTCACGACGCACGCAATCACTTCGCTCGACAGACCAACGGCGACGCCATTGATCTTGTCGGCGTCACCGCGCAACAGAAATTCGCGCAGTGCGCCGAGCGTCCACTGCACGGTCGTATCATGCACCGTGCAATCGCGCGAAGCGTCCAGCAGTCGCGTCAGCTCATCGTCGAAGAGCGGGTGCGCATCAAAGACGCCGAGCGTGGTCGACGCCAGCAGCGCACGGGCCTGATCGCGCACCTGTGAATCACGGGCCGCGACACCAATCGTGACATCGCCTTCCTTGTGCTCGTTGGCGGCACCGAGGAGTGCGGCGAATCGCGCGCGATCAAATCCGCCGGTTGTGCGCAGCAGGTATCCGATCAAGTCTTCGCCATGCCGCGCATCGATCGCCGTGATCGCGCCGATCGACGCAATTACAGCGTCCGTCCCGGACATCAGCTCGGCCATGGTGCCCTCTCAGGATGCGGCGAGTGCGGCGTGGCGACGGCGCGCGGTGGTCAGGAAGTAGAGATAGCCCACCAGCCCCAAACCCACAAACAGCGCCGCCATCACCGGATTGAAGTACACCATGGTCACGAGACAGATCACGGCGGACAGGAGCGCGAAGGCGGGGAATACCGGAAATACCGGCGCCAGAAAGGGCCGTGCCAGCGCGGGCTCGGATCGTCGCAGCCGGAACAGGCTGGCCATGCTGATGATGTACATCACGATCGCGCCGAACACTGACAGCGTGACGATGCTCGCGGTGAGTGGCTGGCCGGCGACATGGACGAAGCGGTCACTGAAGATGGCGACGATTCCGACTGCGCCACCGGCCAGAATCGCCACCCAGGGTGTACGGCGCGTGGTATGCAACCGTCCGAACACACCTGGAAGAAATCCGGCCCGTGACAGTGCAAAGATCTGTCGCGAATAGCCGATGATGATTCCGTGAAATGAGGCAACCAGTCCGAACAGGCCGAGCCAGACCAGCATGTGCAGCCAGCCGCTGCGCGCACCGACCACCTGCGCCATCGCCTGCGGCAGCGGATCGTTGATGTTGGCGAGCTGTCGCCAGTCGCCGGTGCCACCGGCGAAAAGCATGACACCGAGTGCGAGCAACGCAAGCGTCGCGATGCCGGCGATGTACGCGATCGGCACCGACCGATGCGGCTCTTCGACTTCTTCAGCCGCCATCGCAACGCCCTCGATGGCGAGGAAAAACCAGATCGCGAACGGAATTGCCGCCACGATGCCCCCGACCGACGCCGCGGTGAAGTGATCGGCGCCGCTCCATCCACCGGTGACGAAGTGTTCAACTGAAAATCCGGGCGCCACCACGCCCATGAACACAAGCAGTTCGACGATCGCAATCAGCGTCACAATCAGCTCGAACCCGGCGGCGATAGTCATGCCGGCGATGTTGAGCGTCATGAACACACCGTATGCTCCGACCGCAATCCATGTCGCGCTCAGTGCCGCGAACTGCACATGCAGATACGCGCCGATGGCGAGGGCAATGGCCGGTGGCGCAAACACAAACTCGATCAGCGTCGCGAAGCCGGCGATATAGCCGCCGACGGGACCGAATGCGCGGCGACTGTACTCGAACGGCCCGCCGGCGTGGGGGATGGCGGTCGTCAGCTCGGTGAAGCTGAAGATGAAGGTCGCGTACATGAGCGTGATGAACGCCGACGTGACCAGAAATCCGAGCGTACCGGCCGAGGCCCAACCGTAGCTCCAGCCGAAATACTCGCCTGAAATCACGAGTCCGACGGCGATGCCCCAAAGCTGAAAGGTGCCCAGGGTTTTGCCGAGCGTGGCAGCAGGTTGGTCAGCCATACGGCGGGTGAAGTCGGTGAGCGGGCAGAGCCGGAACGTATCGTACTCAGCACCCCAGACCTCGTCCGCGTAATCCACAGAAGCTGCCGCCGCTACAAACCAACCCCTGCCAGGCGTACGTTCTCAGGATGCTCAGCCTCGCCGGCCTTCGCCGACTGCTGTTCGCGATACTCGCGATCGTCAACGTGGGAGCGTCACCGCTCGCCATGATGGGCGAAGCGCAGCTCGTGTCGGAGAGCATCAGGCAGGGGCTGCACAATCACATCGAGGATCACTCGCGGCCGGGCTGTGCGCCGGTGCATCCCGATCAGTGCATTCTGTGCAACTTCCTGACGCACGTCACTGCCGAACGTGGACCGGCGGCGCCCCAGCACTTCGTCGTTCGCACGGTGTCGGCGCGTCGTGCCGTGCGCGTCGAACGGCTGGCCGGTGCGCTCCTCGCGCGTCCACGCACCCGCGCCCCTCCGACAAACGTGTGAGCGCGCGGGCGGCTGACAGCCGTTCGCGCTGCGACCAACGGACCGCCTCCCCGCTGCGATTCCCGCGCGGGTGACTGGTGCGTTCGCCGTG
>JANMWU010000013.1:0-2410 GCA_031380785.1 Gemmatimonadaceae bacterium | reverse complement strand
AAGTGCAATCGGAACGCTGGCATCGGTGCTGCCGGTGGCAAGCAGTGGACGGACCCCGATTGACCGCGTCGCCTGCTCGGCAATCCGCACCAGCGGCGCATCGGCACGCAGGCTGCCGCACGGCCGTGTGCCCAGAACCGTAACCTGACTTTCCAGCGGCGCGGTGTTCGGCGCGCGGCGTGAGTTCTCACTTCGCTCAATCCGCGCCACCGTCTCATGCAGTGTGCGCTCGAGCCCTGCGAGCACAGTCTCGCTGTGGCTGCGCATGTCTACCTCCAGCCAGCCATCGCGCGGAATGCTGTTGATGCTTTCGCCGCCACCTACGCGCGCAACGGTGAGTGTCGTGCGCGGCTCGCGCGGCAGCATCACCGCCTGCAGCGCCGCCGCCAGTGCGGTCACGGCGTGCACCGGATTCGCAACGCCGAAGTCGGCCCAGCTGTGACCACCGGCGCCCCGGTACGTGACCCGCCAGCGCGTGCTGCCCAATGCCGTGTTCACAATCCGATCGTCGCCCGCGCCATCAATCGCAATGACCGCACGCGGCGCCGGCAGCGCGTCCTGCATCAGACGCTTGATGCCGCGCAGATCACCCAGGCCTTCCTCACCTACGGTACACGCCAGCACCACCTCGGCCGGCATGGTCACCGCGGCGTCGTGCAGTGCGCTTCCCAAAGCCAGCAACGCCGCCAGCCCACGGCCGTTGTCACCAACGCCAGGTCCTTCAAGTCGCGGGCCGATACGCGACACCACCGGCGACGGATCGCTGAACACCGTATCGAGGTGCGCGCAGCACCAGACGCCCGCCGCAACTGCGCCGTCGCTGTCGCTGCGCTCACGCCGCGCGATGACATTTCCCACGTCGTCCACGCGCACGTCGCGCCAACCGATCGCGCGAAACTGTCCGGCCATCCACGCGCCGCGTGCCGACTCGCTGCCGGTTGGCGCGGCGATACGCGTCACGTCGCGCTGCCAGTCGAGCGTGCGTGAGTTGTGCGCCTCCAGATGCGCGCACGCCGCGTCGAGCGGCGCAGCACCACGCAACCGCTGCAGAACCACGGCGGGACGAAGAGACATGCGGCAAGCAAGCATGGCGGCACGCTTCGAGGCAACCACTTCCACGTTCGCACGTATACATTGTGTTGAATATGAGACCGCCAGACGACTCGCCGTCTGCCCTGTACGACTGGAACGCGCCTCCAGTACAACGGCGCGACATCGACGTCGCCGACGCCACGCTCTGCGACGGTCTCCTCAGCCCCTCAGTGCTCGACCCGGCGCCCATCGATAAGCGGCGCCTGTTGACGTTGACGTCGGAGCTCGGCCTGCGCGCGGCGGCGCTCGGACACCCCGGCTTTGGTTCGCGACAGTTCGGCGATGCACTCGATCTGGCGCGTGAACTGATGCGTGCGCAGTGGCCCATCGACGCGTCGTGCGGCGCGCGCGCGAGCGTCAAGGACGTCGCCGCGGTACTCGATGTGCGCGAACGTTCAGGACTCGATGTCGAGATCGCGGTAGGCCTGCCGGTGTCGCCGATCCGCCTCGAGGCAGAAGGGATCAATATCGACCGATTGCAGGAGATGACTGAGACGGCGATTGCATTCGCAGTGCGCGCCGGCGCACGCGTGGCCGCTGTGCTCGAAGACGCGTCGCGCACGCCACCGGACACGCTGGCGCTGCTGATCCGCCATCTGCTGGCACTCGGCGCCACGGCCATTCGGGTCTGCGACAGCGCCGGTCATGCCACGCCCGATGGCACGCGTGGATTGCTGGCGTTCACGGCGGAACAGTTGGCCGCGCGCAACGGCCGACCGGTGCGCCTCGAGTGGCAGGGCGGCAACGATCGCGGTCTGGCGCTGGCGAATGCATTGGCGGCCGTCGATGCCGGCGCCGATCGCGTGCAGGCAAGCGCACTCGGACTCGGTGAGCGCAGTGGCACGGTCCCGATGGAATTGCTGCTCACGAATCTCCGGCTCACCGGCCGCTGGCCGCACACACTGGGCGCGCTGGCTGAGTATTGCGAGTCGGCGGCGGCGGCTTTCGGCGTTGCCATTCCACCGTCGCATGCTGTGGTGGGATCTGATGCGTACGCCACCGGTACTGGCGCGCACGCGACAGCGGTCGTGAAGGCGTTGCGCGCGGGTGATCGGTGGCTGGCCGACAACGTCTGTTCCAGCGTGCCGGCGAGTCTGGTGGGCGCCGAGCAGCGCGTGGACGTGAGCCCGGTCTCCGGACTCTCCAATGTGCGCTGGTGGCTGTCACAGCACGGCTACGACAGCGGCGACACGCTGCTGACGCGCGAGCTGTTGCTGGCTGTCAAGCAGACGCAGCGCGCGTCCACCGATGACGAACTGCGTATGATGGCCGATGCGCTGCTGGACGCACGTGCGGTGCGGATCTGACGCAGTTGCAG
>JANMWU010000925.1:0-1609 GCA_031380785.1 Gemmatimonadaceae bacterium | reverse complement strand
GGAACGCCGTTCTGCTCGCGGATCACGTACGGGTCGAAGACCGTCTCGGCGGCGCCCTTGGCGACGATGTTCTGCGCCACGAAAGCAACCCGGTTTTTGAAGTCATTGCGCACGACATACAGGACGCGTTCGGCGCCGTGGGTGAACTCCCAGTGCCCCGTCATCACATCGACGCCGAGTTCGAGCGAAGCCTCGACCATGTCCTGACCGGCGGTCCACAGCGAGGTCGCCGACCCTTGCCAGCTGTCACCGCCATCCAACAGCAAAGCGGTCGGGCGGCTCGCTTTCAAGCGCTTCACCAGCGTGGCCAGGTGCGCGAAACCACCGACCCGGCCGTAGACGCGCGCTGCCGCTTCAAAGTCGAGATGGGAGAACGCATGGGCGTGGCGGCTGCCGGCTTCGATACCACAGGCGTCGAGCAGCGGCTGGCCCACCAAGTGCGGCATGTGGCCGGTTGCGGCGCCGACGCCGAGGTTGATGCTGGGTTCGCGGTAGTAGATCGGCAGCAACTGCGCATGGCAGTCGGTGAAGTGCAGAAGATGGACATTGCCCATCGTCGGGACGTCGTACAGCGCGTCGTCGCGCATCAGGCCCTGTGCTTTGGGTGCGGATCGGGTGTTCATCGCGCGTGCTCCGTTCTTGGGTGGACTGCTGCTTACTGATGCATCGAAGTGAGCAGCATGTAGACGATCATCGCCACCGCCATCAGGCTGACCATCGCCGTGACCACCGCGACGAGGACGTGATCGGGGAGGACTACGCCTCGCTCGATGGCCCGGTTCACGACGCGGTAGCGCCATGCCGCCAACACCGCGAGCAAGCCGCCGAGCGCCATCATCGAGATACCGATCGGTATCGACGCACCCGACTGGGGTATGGCCACACCGGACTGCAGCTTGGCCGCCAACTCGCTCAGCCAGAGACTGAATTTCGCCACGACGAAGCCGAGGCTGATCACCGCGATGGCGGTTCTGATCCAGGCCAGAAAGGTTCGCTCGTTGGCCAGGTACTCGGGCGCCCGCTTGTCTGCCAGCGGTGCCGGATGCGCCGGGGTTCGGGTCACAACGTTCTCCTCATGAAGTCAGTGCGACCGTTCATCGGACGTCTCGGCAGGCGGCGACTCGCGCGCCTGGGCTGACGCACGTTCGTAGAGCGCATCGCGTTCGAGCATCTGGAATTTGGGGCGTTCGGTCCAGCGCCGAAATGCCGGGGAAAGCAGCCAGAGAAGGATCAATCCGGCGATCAACAACAGCAATGCACCGACCATGGCGGAAATCACTTTGCCACTTCTGCCGCAGGCGATGGGTAGAGCGAGCGAACGAAGGCACCCACCGCAAGCCGATCGGCGGCAGACAGGCCGGGCCAGGGTGGCATCGACGTGCCCGGGACGCCTTCGTTCAACACCTGTGCGACCAGACGCGCATCCGGCCGCTTGTGCGTCAGGTCGGCGGGGCGCGGCAGCAGCGCCTTGGCGGCCGGGCCATTCCCATCGCCGTTGGCGCCGTGGCAGCTCACGCAATTGACGGCGTAGACCGTCGCACCGCGAGCGAGCAGCGACAGATCTTCGGGGCCGACGGTGTCCTCGGGCTGTGCGTGCAAGGCCTGAACG
>JANMWU010000922.1:0-3900 GCA_031380785.1 Gemmatimonadaceae bacterium | reverse complement strand
GTGATCGGCTGGCTTGGCATCACTCTGCCGAACGCCGACGGCGTACTTGCACCGGACCGCGCCGTGCTGGCGGAAGCTCGCCTGCGCATGCTGGTGCCACTGGTGCCGCCGATCGCGTTGCCGGGTGCTGCGCTGCTGCTCGTAAGCGGAATCATCGCGAGTGTGCTGCACCTGCGCGACGTGAGCGATCTGTGGCGCGAGGACTGGGGACGATACGTGGTCGTGAAGATGATCTTCGTGAGCGTGATCGTGGTGCTCGGTGCGCTCAACTGGCGCCGGCTTGGACCGCAGATGCGGCGTAATCCGAGCGTGACGGCGCTGCGGAAGTCGCTGGTGACCGAGTTGGTGCTGGCGCTGCTGGTGCTGGTGATCACGGCCGTGCTGGTGGTAACGCCGCTGCCGGGGGAATGAGGCCCGGCCGGGCGTTTGCTGCGGTCAGTGAGAGACATTGGCGGGTTCTTGCGCGCTTCAGGTACATCCCTCTGCGAGGTACCTGTGCGTCTGCTGACTGCCATTGTCTCTGTCCTGCTCCTCTCTGCCTGCGGCTCCGGCTCGCCGACGGATACGAAACCGGTGCCCGTCGTACTGGTGCCAGCAACGGTCGCCGTCACGGCTGGTGACGGCCAACAGGCAGTACCGGGCGCGAGTCTGTCGATCAAACCGGTCGTGACCGTGAAAGACGCATCGGGCCAGCCTGTGCCCGGCACAAGCGTCGCGTTTGCCGTCGATTCCGGCGGGGGATCGGTGCAGGCTGCAACGGCCTCGACGGCTTCCGACGGGACCGCGAGTCCCGGTGACTGGAAGATGGGGCCGACGGAGGCGCGGAACGTGTTGCGGGTGACGGTCGGCGCGCTGCCGCCGGTGAGAATCCTTGCGCTCGGCGCGATGGCGCCGGTGATTATTCCGGATCTGACGGTCGGCAGCGGTGGTGGAACGATCACGGTCACAAAGCCGGGAGCGCCGATCGACGGGATGAAGATCGTGGTGCCTGCAGGTGCGTTTGCCTCGGGGCAGACGGTGGGAATCACGTATGGCAGTGCGCTTAGCGTGCGCGTTCCCGCTGGTGTCACGATCATTTCGCCCTTGCTGACGTTTCGCACGAGCGACGGCGGGTTGGCGACATCACCGATGCTGATCACGATCCCGGTGACGGTTCCGGTGGGTAGCGTTCCCGGAATTCTGCTACGCGACGCAGCCAGCGGACGCCAGGAACTGTTGACAACCGTGAGTTACACCACGACGTCGGTGACCGCGATGACGGGACATCTGAACGGTGCGCTGCTGATGGGCAGCGACGGCAGCTTTCTTGCGAGCGCTTCTAAGAGGCGTGACACCCCTGCACTCGGCATCGCTGGCGCCACAGGGACGGCGGCGGTGATAGCGCTGCCCGAAGAATTCCTCGAGCTCGATCACGACACGGGCTTTCGGCCGGGTGTGGACAGCTGGGAGTTCAAGCCAATCGAGACGGCGATCACGTCCGAGGTCGGCCCAGCGATGGTCGCCACTGAGGCTTGGTACTATGTTGCGAAGAAGAGCGCGAACGGACCGCTCTGGAAGAAATATCAGGAGGCTGAAGGCGTCGAGATGAGCAATCGCAGAGGACTGCGTTGGATATCACTCGGAGCGCGTGGCCGAGTGCAATGGCTCAGGGCAGCAATTTCAATCGTCACGCTGCTCGGTCCCGGTGCAAGCGGTGATGCGCTGACGACCGCTGAACGCGTGTCCGTTTCATCATTCAATGCGGTGCGCACCTCTCTCACTTTGGACCCTGGAACTCCCGAACCCGTCGTGCTCTCGGACAGCGACAATTTTACACACGGTGTCGCTCTTCTGGTCTATCGATCGACGGGCAACAGACTGTTTGCCGTTGACCCCGGAAATCCGTCGCAGACCATTGCTCTGGATTTCTCGTCGGGCAAGATGGCACCGGTCACGCTGACTGGTGCGCCCGGAACTTACAAGTACCTATTCGCCACTGGGTTTGCGTTGATCGGCACGGCAGCCGAGCTCCCGACGCAATGGCCGGCCGTTGCTGACGGCACGATCGGCAACGGTGTTTTTCCGACCTTCAAGGCGCAGGTGGGCTGGGGCAGTGGTGCCACTGATTACACGGAAATGAAGGATCCGGTGTATGTGTTCGACCGCGGCGACTCCGTGACAGTCTGGGCCGATTGCGAGAGCTGCCTTGGATTGGCGCGGCCGATACCGCTGATCCCTCCAGGGTCCGCAGAAGTCGCCGGGATGTATGCGTTCTACCGCGCGACCTCGCAACAAGGCGCATGGGCAGCACTCGGTACGGCACAGACTTTTGCCAGTTCGCGTAGCGCGCCAGGTACGAGCGACGTCGGCATTGCATTTGCTGGACGCAACCTTCAGTTCCCTTCGTCGCCTATCTGGATCGATTGGGTGAGCGCGAAACACACGCGCCTCGATGCCACAATCACACCAACCGCACCAACCGCCAACCGCAACACCGATGTCGCCCTGACGCTGACAGTGACAGGCGCGCCGGCGAACCTCGAATACGTCTGGGAATTTACGGATGGTACCGCGCAGGCGATCACGACCACGCCCGCCGTGACGCACCAATGGACAAGCGGCGGCAGCTACATTGTAAAAGTGACTGCACGCGACAAAACAACCAAACAGCCGGTGGCGAAAGCGACGACCACTGTGACCGTCACCGGCGATCTTGGCTACAGCGCGTGGGTCCTGACCAGCGTCACCACCACGACATCGGGAACCGTCGGAACGCCGGGGCCGAACAATGAGGCAGGTTTGCGTGCAAGACGAGCCTATGATGCCACGCTGGCGAGCTGGTCACGACCGGTTGCAGGTGCCTACAACCCGACGCTCTGGTATGTCACTAATGCGGTCATCGCACCGGTTGGAGGCGGCCCGGTAGGCCTGTATTACACCGACTCCCTCCCAGGGTCGGCAGCAAACGGTCGAGATCCGCGGCTGCTTCGATTCGTCTCGCCGGTGGATACGCTGTCGAACAAGGTCGCAGACGATCCGATCTTCAACCCGAAGTGGCAGGTGACCGGTACGCCGCCAACGAGCGGCAGCCTGATGGCGACTGGCACGCTTCCGCCCAACTATCAATGCGGCGCTGACTTCTTTTCGGCGTGGACGTCAACGTCGGTCACCTTCGCCATGAACGACACACAAGGCTCGGGAGATATCACCTACACGTACCGCGACCTGACGCCGAGTTGCACGCGACCGAACGTCGACGCGGCGCGCTGGAAACTGATCGTCACGTTCCAGGCGCGGCGCGTGCGGTAGCGCTGCGGCTGGCGTTTGCGCGCAACTCCGGATCGCGGAAGCGCGCCAGGCGCAGTTATTACTCGCGTTGTCGTGTGTGCACCGGTGGAGCAGTGTTCTCCATCGGTGCACACGTCGCATCCGCGTGCGTCATACGTCGCTGCAGCACGTCAGCTGATGGACTCCAGTCGCAGCACTTCAGGATCGGGCGAACCATGCCAGCGGTACTCGAGGTGCTGACCCTGCGTGACCGGCAGCAGCAGCCGTGGACGATAGATCACGACGCATTCCCCGTCGGACCGTCGCACACTGTTCCATACGATGCCGATGTCGCAAGCCTCGCGGCGCGCCTCACCGAATTTCTGCGATGCGGTGTAGTCGTCCGGGTCGTACAGCCCAGCGAATTCCGACTGACGGCCGCGCAGATCGATCAAGCGTGCGTCCAGTGTGGTGACCAGTTCACGCATCGTGATCGTAGCGTGGAAGCCCATTGCTGACGCTGTCAGCCGCTTTGTATGATGGTAGATCGTCTCGCTGATAGCAGTCTGCAGATCGCGCGCGGCGTACCACGCGCCGAGCTGCGGGCCGTTGAACCGACCACCCTCCGGCGCCGCGTGAAGGAACGCGGCCATC
>JANMWU010000913.1:0-1903 GCA_031380785.1 Gemmatimonadaceae bacterium | reverse complement strand
CCATTCAGGTGCGCTACCGGGCTGCGCTACGTCCCGTCTCCGGAATGCCCCAACATCAAACTGATCCGGCGACAAGTTCTGGAAGCTAACCCGCCCGCTCCCTCGCTTCAATCGCAACGACCAACAATCGGTAACGAGTGCGCGCACAAAACACCGGCGGTGAGGCCCTAAAACTCCATCCTCACAAACCGCTCCTCTTCGAAATACCGCCGATCGTGACGCTGACTCTCGGCCGTCAGCCCATGCTGACTCAGCAACGCGTGCGTCAGCTCATGCATCCACACGTCCGGGCTCGACCGCGCTGATTCGGCAATGAGTATCAGGCTCGACATCACCGCATCGCTGCTGTCGCGGCCAACAGCCTGCAGCAGCACTCCCTGATACCGCCCGAGGCAGGTGTCCTCGCGGTCCTCACACGGAAAGCCGCGGCCGCGATCGGGCACCAGCAGAATCACAGGCGCCAGACCGCGCCACTTGAGACGCGTGCGACGCTCGACATTCCGCACCGCTCCGCTCCACCCGGGCAGCGTCGACACCACGCGCGCATGGTACGTCGACTCGGCTTTCTGAACGAGTTCGGCCTGAAAGCGCAGCATCTGGATGGCGACCGGCGAGGCGGTCGGCATGGTGTCGGTGCCTGCAGCGGGTCCGGCCTGCGCGCAAAGCGGCGCTCCGGCTACGCAGAGCGCCACGACGACATTGCGACCAACGGATGTGAATCGCATCGGCTCGACCCTGGAAAGGCCGCCCAGCGTCGGGCGGCGCGTAGCGGCGTGCGGTCCGGACTCCACACAGTATCGCCACGATCACGATTGAGTAACAAAATCGTTACACAATCCACAACAAGGGCCGAATCGTTGCGGAAGGCCTTCCCGAACCAGCGCGGGGCCTGGCCAGTTCATCCCGGAGCCCCGCCTGCCTGACTCACGCCTCCCTGCCCTATGGATTCCGGTCCGTGCAGCCCTTGAAGTTCGGGTTGTTCCGCTCGTCCGTGACAACCGGCAGGTTCACATCAGTGCCATAGCTGCCGCCTTTGTAGTGAACACCCTGCGGGAACGTGGTTGGCTCTGTGCGCCCGTACTGCCGGAGCAGGCGGCGCAGATCGCCCAGACGCTGGCCGCGGCTGAACGTCCAGAATGCCTTCTCCCGGAAGTGCAGCGACAACCGCGCATCGGCGCTTCCCGGATCCACCAGTGCGGTCAACACCACCGGTTGCACATCGCCGAGTTTGGGCGGCGCGGCACGCAATGCATTCAGCGCCGAGAGCCAGAGCGCCGTGTTTCCGGCCTTGAGTGCGACTTCAGCTTCGATCAGGCGGGCATCGATGCCGTTCGCCACATCCAGCGCCGTAAGCTGACCATATACCGTGGTCGTGCGAGCATACGTCTGGCCGTCCTGACCGTTGGCCGAACCGGTGGTCGGAATGACCGTCGGCAGGCGCGGATCGCGCGACGACGCAAAGGGAATTGCGTTCAATACGCGAATATTTCTGGCGTTGCCTTCCAGGCTGTCACCGACACTGTACCGGCGCGAACTCAGGCCCTGTCCCCAGACGGTGTTCGTGCCGGTAGTGAGCGAGAAGGTGTGCTGATACGTGAACGTGGTCGGGATACCGGCCACGAACGTTGCTGCATTCGCGAAGTCCGCCAGTGCCAGCGCCACACGCGCCCGCGTCACACGCGCGGCCCGGTTCACCAGCACACTCTGCGCGTCGGTGCCAACCGCGGTGGCAATCGCCGAGTCGAGCGATGCGGCCGCCAGTGCGAACACCTGCGCCGTGGTCAGTGGCACGCCGTTGTCGGGCGGCAACGTGTTCGTGTTGCCAATCGGAATGCCGTTGCAGAAGTCCGACGCCATCTGCGTTTCGGCGTATCCGCGTGCGAGGTACATCTCGGCGATCAAC
>JANMWU010000911.1:0-5183 GCA_031380785.1 Gemmatimonadaceae bacterium | reverse complement strand
TTGATCGGTTGCTGCTGGATGCGGACCGGGCGCTGTATCTGGCAAAGGAGCGCGGGCGGAACCGGATTGTGTTGTCGGAGCGGGCGATGGTGGCGTCGTTGTTCTGATGGCGCGAGCGCGGCGCGTGCGCTTGTGCGTAGTGCTTTCCGCTTGTATGGCATGCAGCGGCACCGACAGCGTATCGCCGCTGGCGAGCTTCACTCTGGAGTTGGACGCGCCATTTTGCGGCGGTGGCGTCTTCACGATCGCAGTGTCCGTTGACCGCGTTCCAGTCAGAGTGGACACGCTTCGACTTGACGGAGTGCTGTCGCACAGGATTTCGCGCGCTCATTCGCTAGCGCCCGGACAGCATGTTTTGGGCGCGCGTTGGTTCAGTGAGTTTGGCACAAATTATGTGTGGCCCGATACGATTGTGATGGTCGCGGCAGGGCAGGCCCTGAACCGATCACTGCCACTGTACTGCTCCTAGACAGGCCGTGCGTGGAGTACCGGACCGGCGCCATTCTCGGGCGCGGTCGTGAAGTGGCGGGGCGTTGCGCTTACGGTGATCGCGCAGTAACAACGGCCCGAAGTATGCATCTGCGCAGATCGACGCCCGATCGGTCGCGTGCGCATGCCAGCTGATCGCGGCGGCGTCTTCATCAACTGCCCACGCCCGCACCGCATGATGGCGGCCGTGCTCCGTGCACACAGGCGTGTCACGGCCTGGACGTCTCACTCCGGCGACGTCACGTGCGGTGTCACCAGACAGATGCGGAGGTCATTCACGGACATCGTAAAACCGGCTGCCACAGGCGATTGAGGCGACCCGCATCGCAGCACGTTTGTTCAGCGCGGAGCCACGCCGGCAGTTCACACTGACGAGAGGGCCCGACGATGAGCTACCTCGCACAGAACGGTACCGCACTCCTGTACATCTGCCATGTAGCAGTGTTTTCACTCCTGCTGCTGACGGGCTGCACCATCGCAAACCCTGAAAATTCCGGCACGCTAACCGACGCACAACTCACCGATTCGTCAATCACGAGTTTCAACGCGTGTGCCGGGCGATTGCGCGCGCCGTGAGCCGAGTGAAATTCCGGAGGCCGTGCGCCGATCCGTAGCCGACGCGCCGCGCACCGAACTGACCGACGTTTCCCGTTCATGCCTGCGCCGGCATACCGTTCGGATCCATCCACATCAATTCCCAGACGTGTCCGTCGGGATCTTCGACATGGCGATTCAGCATGAAGCCGTAGTCCTGCGGCGGGTTCGAGTCGACTGCACCACCCGCCTTCCCCGCCGCCTCGGCCGTTGCATTCACCGCGTCGCGACTGTCACACGACAACGCCAGCATCACTTCACTGGCCTTGGTCGCGTCGGCAATCGGCTTCTTCGTGAACGTCACCCACTTGGGATGCGTCAGCAGCATGACGCTGATCGTATCGGAGAGCACCATGCAGGCGCTGACCTCGTCGCTGAACTGCGGATTGTTCACCGCGCCGATGGCCTCGTAGAACGTCCTCGACTTCGACAGCTCGCGCACTGGCAGGTTCACGAAGATCATGCGGGACATCGATGCTCCTTTGCTGAGGGCACAGGGGGGTGGTATTCTCTTACCGTGAAGATACTTCACGAGATGACAAACCGGATCGACCGGCTGGAGCGCACCGGCCAGCGGATCGCGGGGCTGTAGCGAACTCGAAACGACGGACGGGATTCAGCAATCCGCCGCGTCGTGCGATGGTGCACGGATTCAGAGTTTCCACGTAACCACGCTGAGTATGGCGAACACTCCAGACTTGATCACGCGCACCCGCGACGCGCTGTCAGGCGTCCCTGACGTCGTGGAAAAGCAAATGTTCGGCAGCACCGGATTTCTGGTACGCGGCAAACTGTGCATCGGCGCGCGCGCGGATCGTATCATGTGCCGCGTGAATCCCGCTGATCACGCGGCGCTGGTAAAACGAAAGGGGTGCACGACAGTTGTGATGAAGGGCCGCGTATACAACGGGTATGTCCACCTCGCCGCTGATGCACTGCAGACCCAGAAGGCGCTGGCGTTCTGGATTGATCTCGCGCTGCGATACAACGCGAGTATCGCTGGTGTCGGCGCCTGATGCGCGACCCGGTTACGACCATTGCGGGGCACTTTCGTCGAGGCATTGTGCGCATCAAAGTCATTGAAACCGGCGCGATGCCCGACCGCGTGCGTGAAGAAGTCCGGGATCTGTGCTGCGAGTCGTACGAGGAAGATGTTGCGGAGACATTCGCTGATGTCGGGCCGGGAGTGCACTCTCTCCTGCGTGCTGACGGAACGCGACCGCCTCGACACCGATGCCGCGTGCTGCGCGTCGCGCTTCACTCGGGAACTCGCTCACACCACCCGCTACCATGACCGAACCACCGACTCATTCCAGCGACCGACGCTTTCCCTTCGTTCCACTTGTCCACGAGCGGCACACCGTCGAGCATTCGGTCGCGCGCGGCAAAGAGTTCTATGCCGAGATGCATCGCCGGCGCACCACCCGTCAATTCTCTACGGAGGCGGTGCCACGCGAGATGATTGAACTCGCGATACGGACGGCAGGCACGGCGCCGAGTGGCGCGCATCAGCAGCCGTGGACATTCGTCGCAATATCAGACCCGGAGACCAAGCTGCGGCTCCGCGCGGCGGCGGAACAGGAAGAGCAGCGCTTCTACCGTGGAAAAGCTCCTGCCGATTGGATCGAAGCACTGGCGCCGCTCGGCACTGACGAGCACAAGCCGCATCTGACCGATGCACCGTGGGTCGTGGTGCTGTTTCGTCAGGCATATGGCCTTTCAGCCGACGGCAGGAAGCGGACGTTCTACTATACCGACGAATCGTGCGGGATCGCGGCCGGCTTCTTCATTGCAGCGATTCATCGGATGGGGTTGGTGAGCCTGACGCATACACCAAATCCGATGGGCTTTTTGCGCGATCTGCTGGGACGACCGGTGAACGAGAAAGCGATGGTGGTGATGCCGGTGGGCTATCCCGCTGCTGGAGCGACAGTGCCGGATCTGGCACGGAAGCCGCTGGAGGAGATTGCAATCTGGCGGTAGGCCATCACAACGTCCACGACAGGTCTATTGATGCTTCGCGTACGAACGCACTACATGGCGGCGGCGCTGCTCACGATCATCGTCGGGCTGATTGTGCATACCGGTGGGACTGCGCTCGGCCCGGTCGCTCAGGACGTGCTGGGCGATGCGCTGTGGGCTGCGATGATCTTCTGGCTGGCGGGCGCGGTGGCGCCACGAGCGCCCCTGATTGCGCGCCTCGTTGCGGCGTACCTGATCTGCGGAGCGGTTGAACTCAGTCAGCTATACCACGCGCCCGCGCTCGACGCTCGGCGTGCGACGTTTGTTGGACATCTTGTGCTGGGCAGCGGCTTCGATCCGCGCGATCTGGGCTCATACGCACTTGGCGTCGCAGGCGCGGCGCTTGTCGAAGTCATCGCCGACAGAAACCAACGCCACAATTCCAGCTCTCCTCCTGACCAGGGCACATGAAATCTGATTCGGCGAGCACCGACGACCGCCACAGCCTGGAATATTTCGTGGTCGCGCAAGCCCCTGTTTTCGATCGCGTGCTCAGCGAACTGCGCGCCGGCACGAAACGAACGCACTGGATGTGGTTCATCTTTCCGCAGTGCGCTGGTCTTGGCAGCAGTCCTCATTCCATACGCTACGCGATCAGAACTCGCGCGGAAGCAACGGCGTACCTCGCGCATCCGATCCTGGGCCCTCAACTGCGTGAAGCCGCCGCAGCTGCCATGACCGTATCAGACCGATCTGCCACCGCGATCTTCGGCAGTCCTGACGATCGCAAACTGCAGTCGTGCGCCACACTGTTCGATGCGATCGAACCGCACTCCGTCTTCGGTCGCCTGCTTCAACATTTCTTCAATGGCGCGCGAGACGCCGCCACCGTTCGCTGGCTCGACTCGTCGCGCGACTGAGGCCGCGTCATGCAGCCCAAGCCGCGTCACGTCCTGAGCACGAACACCACACTCGGGTCGATCGGATAGCGGCCGAATCGCGAGCCGTAGATTGCCAGTCCACCCGGCAGCGCGGCACTCACCTCCAGCCGCACGAGCACGAATCCCGTCCGCGCTGATTCAGCAATCGCCGCAGCACTCAGCGGAATCCGCACCAGCTCTCCGTAGGAACCCGCTTCGTGCAACGTGCGATCGTAGGGCTGCGAATTCCAGCTCAGGATTCCACGCGAATCGGCCGGGTCATCCCTCAGCGCAGCATTGCCGGCGACAGCGCCATTCACACGCACAGTGATTGCACTCGGATATTTGTACACACTTGTCATGGGATAGCTGTTGCTGTTCCGGCTGCGATCGTGAAATCCGCCGCCGCGCATGTAATCTTCAGTCGCCTTCGCGGTGGTGTCGCGATCCTTGCCATTCAGGCGCTTGGCCGAGGCTTCGACGAGAAACGTCGCGCGCTCGACCTCGCGCGCGGTGACACCGGCCGGCCAGGGAATTCGATACTCAACGTATCCGCTGCCGGCGGCGCTGAATTTCCGGTCGCCGAGTACCGTCCATTGCTTGATAGACCACGCGGATGCGCTGGTGTTCGTCGCGCCGACGTGTGAAGCGACGACGCGCTGCCCGGTTGCGAGCGTGCCGCGAACCGGAACAACGTCGCCGACGACGAAAGTGGTAAAGTTGCGGTGCAGCACAGCACCCCTGCCGTCCTCCAACCTCACTGCCAGCACGGCGACGCTCATCTCATTCGGCATCGTCACCCTGAGTGGAGTGAGCGGCGCCGACAGCCACGGTCGGTACGGCACGCGGACGCTGTACTTGCCGTACGACTTGTGTTCGCCGAAGCTGTTCCATCCACTCAGCTCGGCGCGGATTGTCAGCGAATCGCCGTACGCCATGCTGTTGCTCAGAAAGCTGGCGTACAGCGGCACATCGACTCGCGCACCAGGTGTCACGTCATGGCTCAGCAGCGAGTCACCCACCGCGATGTAGAGCGGCGCATGCAGATCACGCAGCGTCATGCCGGGTACCAGATCACCGAAACCGGTTTCCTTCACCGTACGATCAAAGCGCACGTAGCCGTTCCACTCGTTGATCACGTCATGATGCTCCGTGTATAGCCAGCCTGAGAGTTTTGGGAAACGCCGGAACGCATCGATCGCACGACGATAGTCCCAG
>JANMWU010000900.1:0-3551 GCA_031380785.1 Gemmatimonadaceae bacterium | reverse complement strand
CAATTCAGGTACGTCTCGACGTGCCCACGCAGCGACTGAGCGGACGCGAGACGATCACACTCGTCAATCGCAGCCCCGATTCGCTGACGCAGATCGTGCTGCGGCTCGATGCGAACCACTTCATTGGCACCAATCCCCGCGCGCTGCCATGGGTGCCGGCGGAAAACACTGACGGTATGGTCATCACCGCGATGTCCGTGAATGGACGACGCGTGGTGCTCGATGCCGGTCCGCGCGGCGCGAGTGCCGGACCGCCGGCGGAACCGACTGCACAAGCGCTGCGATCGACCCGCGCGCGCATTCTGCTTTCGTCAGCCATCAAGTCGAATGCCAGCACCACCATCGATATCGAGTGGAATCACAAGCTGCCGGGCGGTCCGGGCTCCGGCCATCGCATGACCCAGCGCTGGGCCGACTCGCTCTTCCAGCCGACGCAGTGGTTTCCGCGCGTAGCAGTCTACGACGACCTTCGCGGATGGGATCCCGAGTCGTACCTCGGCCCCTCCGAGTTCTACAACAACTTCGGTCGCTTCGATGTGAAGCTCGATGTGCCTGGCGGATGGATCGTGAGTGGCACCGGCATTCTTCAGAATGCGGAGCAGGTGCTCACTACGGTCGCGCGCGGCCGGCTGTCACACGTGCTCGAGAGGGACAGCACGATCACGATTGTCGGCGAAAACGAGAGCGGTCCGGGGCAGGCGACTGCGCCCGGCGACCGGCTGATCTGGCACCTCGTCGCCGACAGCGTCAACGACTTCGCCTGGGCGACAGCGAAGAAATTCGTGTGGCAGGCCACCCGCGCGAATATCCTTGGTAAGGGATTCGTGCCGGTTTCACAGTATTTCCTGCCGGGTCGCGCGCAGTTCTTCGCCAGCGCGTTGCCAATCGCGCGACACGCCCTCGAGTTCTACTCGGCGCTCTGGTTCCCATATCAGTTCCCTCAGCTCACATTGCAGGACGGGCCGAGCGCCGGTATGGAGTACCCGATGGTCATCAACTCCAATCAGGGCGCCGCTGATCATGAGACTGGACATCAGTGGTGGCCGATGGTGGTCAGCAACAACGAAACGTGGTACGGATGGATGGACGAAGGATTCAATCAGTACATGAACATCCTCTCCGGTGCGGACCTCGCGAGGAAGCCGGCCAATCTCGATCGACTGGGCCAGTCATACGGACTCACCAGCGGCAACGAGTCCGAACCGCCGATGATGTGGAACGCGAACTTCGCTGGCCCGTCGTACAGCTTCACGACGTACGGCAAGACGCCGCTCATGCTCTCCATGCTCGGTGGCATCGTTGGCGACAGTGCGGTGCAGCGCGCACAGCGCGAGTGGGCGGTGGCGTGGATGTTTCGTCATCCGTCACCGTGGGACTACATGTTTTTCATGAACCATGCGCTCAATCGTGATCTGGGCTGGTTCTGGTACGCATGGCTGTTCACGACTGAGCGCGTTGATGGTTCCATCTCGGCCGTGATGACGAAAGGGTCGCGCACCACGGTGACGGTGCGTCAGGACGGACAGATGCCGTCACCCGTGGTGCTGCGGGTGCGGTTCGCGCCCACCGGACCGCAGATCAAGTCGATGCCGAACGCCGTGATGCAGGACAGCGTCACCGCAATCGTCACCTTTCCGGTTGATGTATGGTTTGCAGGGCGCCGCACTTTCGACGCGGTGCTCAATTTCGGAAATCGCCCGATCGAACAGGTGCTGTTCGACCCGGGCTGTCGATTCCCCGATCGTGATCCGTCCGACAACGTGTGGCCGCGCGACGCTGCGGCAACCGCGACCACCACCGCCGCCAGCGGCACTGCGCGACCCTCGCTCTGCACCCGTCAATGATCAACCTGGCTCGATCGATCGATATTCTCATGCGTCGTGTCGCATGCATCGTGACGCGCACTCTGGCAGCGGCGCTCACCGTCGCGATCTCCCTGCCGGCGCAGACCGCTGCACCCGCGCCACCCCCAACTTCCGTGCTGCTGCGGCCCGCGCGGGTGTTTGATGGTACCGGCTCGCCACCAATGACCGGCGTCGTCGTGCTGGTGCAGAATGGGCGCATTGCCGCCGTTGGCGCGCCGGGTACTGTCCGAGCGCCTGCTGATGCGGCAATTGTGGACCTGCCCGGGATGACACTGATGCCGGGCATGATCGACCTGCATTCGCATGTGTTGCTGCATCCGTATAATGAGGCGACCTGGAACGATCAGGTGCTGAAGGAGCCGCTGGCGTTGCGCGTCGCCCGCGCCACCGTGCACATGCAGCGCACGCTGCGCGCCGGCTTCACCACGCTGCGCGACCTCGGTACCGAAGGCGCCGCCGACGCCGACGTGGGACTCAAGCGCGCCGTCGATCTGGGCATCATTGAAGGACCGCGCATGATCGTGGTCACACGCGCGATCGTGATGCGTGGCACGTACGGGCCGAGCGGTTTTGCGCCAGAAGTAGAAGTCCCGCAGGGCGCGCAGGAAGCCGGCGGACCGGAAGAACTGGCGCGCGTCGTCCGCGACCAGATCCGTAAGGGTGCCGAATGGATCAAGGTGTATGCGGACTATCGCTGGGGTGCCGGCGGGAGCGCGCGGCCGGCGTTTACGCAGGCAGAATTGTCGCTGGTGGTGGAGATCGCGGAATCGGGCGGTCGGCATGTGGTCGCGCACGCCACCTCACCCGAGGGTATGCGGCGCGCCATTCTGGCCGGGGTGAAGACTATCGAGCACGGCGATGACGGCACGCCGGAAATCTTTCGGCTCATGAAGGAGCGCGGCGTGGTGCTCGTCCCGACCGTGGCTGCCGGCGACGCCGTATTGCAGTACGGTGGCTGGAAGAAGGGCAGCGCTCCGGAACCGGCGCGCATTGCGTCCAAGCGTGCCAGTGTGAAGGCTGCGATGGATGCTGGCGTCACAATTGCAAATGGCAGTGATGTCGGTGTTTTCGCGCACGGCACCAATGCGCGCGAACTCGAGTTGATGGTGGATTACGGCATGACGCCGACGCAGGCGCTGGTCGCGGCGACGTCCACAGCGGCCAAGGTGCTCGACATGGCCGACCGCATCGGCACCGTCGCGGCCGGCATGCTGGCGGATCTGGTTGCGGTGGATGGCGATCCCACTCGAGACATTGGCGCGATCGAGCGGGTGCGCTACGTGATGAAGGACGGTAAGCCGGTTCAGGGTGTATCAACGGCGGCCGCGGCTCGTGCACCATGATCGGGCTCGCGGTTTCCACGCGCGCCGCGGCTCGTCTGACTGGAGCGCGGCTGCAGTTCCCCAACACCACATTGATGTCACTCCCGGTTCCGCATCCTGATGTCATCGCCCGCCCGCTCCCTGACGGCAGCGTGCTCTTTCATCCCCGTACGGAGGTCTACTTCGGCCTCAACGAAACCGGGACGGTGGTGTGGTCGGCGCTGGCGCAGGGAGCGTCCACTGAGGAAGCGCTGGTGGCCGCCGTTCGCGAACGCTGGCCTGAGGCGCCGCGCAACGATGTCATCTGCGATGTGCGCGAGCTGCTCGCCGACCTCTCGGTGGAAGGCCTGGTCGTGGACACCGC
>JANMWU010000868.1:0-1616 GCA_031380785.1 Gemmatimonadaceae bacterium | reverse complement strand
CATTCAATCACGCGCGCGCGTGATTGAATGCACTGTCACCGAAATGCGGGACTCACGCGTGTTGCACTCACTGCCGCCGGCGGCCGTCACGTTTCCTGCCGACGCATCTGAAGTGCGGATCATCGACCAGACGCGCCTGCCCGGCGCACTGGTCGAGCTGGCACTCACCGACCTGCCGTCGATGGTTGAAGCGATCCAGGCGTTGCGGGTGCGCGGCGCACCGGCGATTGGGGTGGCGGCAGCGGCAGGGCTGGCGGTGGTGGCCGAACGCGCCGCACTGGAATCACCGGCGACGTTCGACGCGGTGATCGACGAGGCTGCGACGGCGCTGCGCTCGGCACGACCGACGGCGGTGAATCTGGCGTGGGCGGTGGATCGTGTGCTGGCGGCGGGACAGGTTGGCGGCGCGGCGCCGCAGGTGCGTGCCAGCGCGATGCGCGTCGAGGCGACCAACATTCTCGAAGACGACATCGCGATGTGCGCTCGCATTGGCGCACACGGCGCGACGCTGCTTCGCGATGGGATGACGGTTCTCACGCACTGCAACGCCGGTGCGCTGGCGACGGCGGGAATCGGTACGGCGCTGGCGCCGGTGTACACGATGCATGCGCGCGGCGAGCGGATCAGCGTGTTCGCCAATGAAACGCGACCGCTGCTGCAAGGCGCGCGGCTCACGGCATGGGAACTCGATCGGGCCGGCATTCCGGTGACACTGCTCACCGATGGCATGGCGGCGAGCGTGATGCGCGACGGCCGCATCGATGCTGTGCTCGTCGGCGCTGATCGCATCGCGGTGAATGGCGATGTCGCGAACAAGATCGGCACCTACAGTGTGGCGGTGCTGGCGCGGCATCACGGCATTCCGTTCTACGTGCTGGCACCGCGATCGACACTCGATCCGATGACGCCCAATGGCGACGCGATGCAGATCGAAACGCGTGATGCAAGTGAAGTGCGAACGCTGGGCGGTGTTGTAACGGCGCCCGGCAGCGTGCGGGTGCACAATCCCGCGTTCGATGTGACACCGGCCGCACTGGTCAGTGCGATCGTGACTGACAGCGGTGTCTTTCATCCACCATATAACTTCTCCGTCTGATGCGCTCCGTTCTTGCACTCGATCAGGGAACCACCGGCTCAACGGCGCTGGTGATTGCGGCGGATGGCCGCGTGCTCGGTCGCGGCTATCGCGAGTTTACGCAGCACTTTCCAAAGCCCGGCTGGGTGGAGCATGAACCCGCCGATTTGCTGCGCGCCACACTGGATGCCGCGCGCGAAGCGCTGGCGGCGGCGGCCGTGACGCCGGAATGCATCGGCATCACCAATCAACGCGAGACGGTGGTGGTGTGGGACAAGGCCACCGGCGTGCCGGTGCATCGCGCCATCGTGTGGCAGGATCGGCGGACGGCGGATCGGTGTGTGGCGCTGGCGGGCTCGAAAGACTTCATCGCTCAGCGCACAGGTCTCGTGCTCGACGCGTATTTCAGCGCCACCAAGATCGAATGGCTGCTGCGCAGCAACGGTGGGCTGATGAAGCGGGCGATGAATGGCGAGCTGCTCGCCGGCACCGTCGATACCTGGTTGATCTGGCAGCTCACCGATGGTGCGGTGCACGCCAC
>JANMWU010000859.1:0-2209 GCA_031380785.1 Gemmatimonadaceae bacterium | reverse complement strand
CACGAGTGGGTTCGTGATTCTCGATGGCAACACCGCGGCCGCGCTGGGTGCGGTGTACGCCGGTGCGACGGTGGGTGCGTGGTATCCCATCACGCCGTCGACGTCACTGATGGAAGCGTTCAAGGGGTTCTGCGAAAAATTCCGCACCGATCCGGATACGGGGAAAGCACGCTATTGCATCGTGCAGGCTGAAGATGAACTGGCAGCGGCAGGCATCGCGATCGGCGCTGGCTGGGCCGGGGCGCGCGCGTTCACGAATACCTCGGGGCCGGGTATTTCGCTGATGCAGGAATTCATCGGACTGGCGTACTACACCGAGATCCCAGCCGTCTTTTACGACGTGCAGCGCACCGGTCCGGCGACTGGCATGCCGACGCGCACGCAGCAGGGCGATCTGATGTCGCTCGCGTACGCCTCTCATGGTGACACCAAACACATCGTGCTGTTTCCGCGCGACCCGGAAGACTGCTTTCGCATGAGTGTGACCGCGTTCGATCTGGCCGAGCGTTTTCAGACGCCGGTTTTTGTGGCCAGTGACCTGGACATCGGCATGAACGACTGGATGTGCCGGCGCCTGACGTGGGACGACACCTATCGGCCCGACCGCGGCAAGGTGCTGGACGCTGACGAGCTGGAGAAGGTCAAGAAGTTTTCGCGCTACCTGGATGTTGACGGAGATGGCATCGCGGCCCGCACGTTGCCTGGCGTGCACCCGAATGGCGCGTATTTCGTGCGCGGATCCGGGCATGACAAGCACGGCGCGTACACCGAAGACTCCGACGCCTATCAGGAAGTTGTGGATAGGCTGGCACGCAAATTTGCCGGCGCGGCCACCGTGGTACCGGCTCCTGAAATTCTTCGCCAACAGTGGGCTGATGTCGGAATCGTCTCACTTGGCGGATGCGACGCGGCCGTGCGCGAAGCGATCGATCAGCTGCGCGAGCGTGGCATCGTGGCCGACTACATGCGCATCCGTGCCTTCCCGTTCGGTGCCGCGGTGAAGGAGTTTCTCGAGCAGTACGGAACGGTGTTTGTTGTGGAGCAGAATCGCGATGCGCAGCTGCGGTCGCTGCTCACAATCGAAACCGGTGTGCCGCGCGACAGCATGATTTCTGTGCTCGACTACGGTGGCATGCCACTCACGGCCCGGGTGGTGACCATGGCAGTCGCGAATCATCTGACCAAGGCTCACGCATGACGTCCATCGCCAAGCCACCGGTCAGACACCCCGGGCTGGCACGAAATGAACTCGGCCTGTCGGTGCGCGACTACGAAGGTGCGATGTCGACGCTTTGCGCCGGCTGCGGGCATGATTCAGTGACGGCCGCGCTGGTGCTGGCGGCGTGGGAGCTGGCGCTGCCACCGCATCGCGCGGCGAAGATGAGTGGCATCGGCTGCAGTTCGAAAACGACGGCGTATTTCATGAAGCAGTCGCACGGTTTCAACAGCGTGCACGGACGCATGCCGTCGGTGACCACCGGCGCCAACGCCGCCAATCGTGATCTGACGTACATCGGCATTTCCGGTGACGGTGATTCGCTCTCGATCGGACTTGGGCAGCTCTCGCACGCCATCCGACGCAACGTGCGGATGCTGTACGTGATCGACAACAACGGCGTGTACGGACTCACCAAGGGACAGTTCTCGGCCTCCGCCGACGTTGGCAGCACCTCGAAGAAGGGCGAGACGAATGTGCAGCCGCCGATCGATCCCGTACTGCTGGCACTGACGCTCGGCGCGACGTTTGTGGCCCGCAGTTTTTCCGGCGACAAGGCGCAGTTGGTGCCGATTCTGAAGGCGGGATTGTTGCACAACGGTATGGCGCTGATCGATGTCATTTCACCGTGCGTGACCTTCAACGATCACGAAGGTTCAACCAAGAGCTACAAGTTCACGCGCGAGCATGAGGTGGAGATTTCCGCGGCCGACTTCGTGCCGCTCCGGCGCGAGATCACGGCGCCGGCGGCCGAGGCGGGTGTCACGTCGGTCACGATGCACGATGGCAGCACGGTGCGGTTCCGGCACACGCACGACGGATATGATCCGACCAGTCGCGAGTCGGCGTATGCGCATGTGCGGGCCTGTCAGCTACGGCATGAGGTGGCGACGGGGCTGCTGTTCCTCGATGAGCGCGGCAGTGATATGCATGCGATGGCGAATACGGTGAGCACGCCGCTTGTCGATCTGCCGTATGAGGATCTGTGTCCGG
>JANMWU010000783.1:0-1771 GCA_031380785.1 Gemmatimonadaceae bacterium | reverse complement strand
GATGCGCGTGCGATCGTGTTCGATGGCGCCGACGACTATCACGCGCGCATCGACGACCCTGCGCTGGACATCGATGCGCACTGCATCCTCGTGATGCGCGGCGCCGGTCCGATCGGCTGGCCGGGGTCGGCGGAGGTGGTGAACATGCAGCCCCCGGACGCGCTGATACAGCGTGGCATCACCAGCCTGCCAACGTTGGGCGACGGGCGGCAGTCGGGCACATCTGGCAGTCCGTCGATCCTCAATGCGTCACCGGAAAGCGCGGCAGGCGGCGGGCTGTCGTGGTTGCGCACAGGTGATGTCATTCACGTTGACCTGAACACCGGTCGGTGTGATGCGCTCGTGTCGGACGTGGAGATCGCGCGGCGACGTACCGATGTGCCCCCGGCGATTGCTCCGTCAGCGACGCCGTGGCAGCAATTGTATCGGGCGCATGTCGGGCCGCTGGAGACAGGCGCGTGTCTGGAGTTCGCGGTGAAGTATCAGCACGTCGCTCGCGAGACGCCGCGGCATAATCACTGAATTTCGGTGACAGTGCACTCAACAGTGCGGCGGGAGAAGGCGCATGACGGAGCTATTGATTGCACTGTCACCGCTTTCCTTACAGTCCCGCTGCGTCAAGCAACTTCATGAAATTCCGCTTCGCCTTGTGCCGGCTGCGCAGCGTTCCAATATATCCGGTCAATCCGCCCGCGACTGTGGACTGTTTCATCAGGCGCGCGATGACGCGCAGCGTCGCGACCGACTCGCAGTACGCCTCGTTGTTGGCACGAGACACTGTCCGTTCCACGGCGGCCTGATACACCGCCACGGCGTCGTTCGGATGACCCTTCTCGCGGCGCTTGGCGAGCTGCAACCACAGCTGATCGCTGCACCCCGATTCCGTCGCGGCGATCCATGCCCCATCGGCGTCGCCCTCCCACAGCAGAATTTCCACGAGCAAGCTCCCATCAGTGGCGCGCGAGGTGAGCGTACGCGTTGTGGTGGCGGCGCGCTTCACGATTCGTCGCCGTACTTCGTTCACGGCGCGCTCGCGCCACGCGGGCCACACGCCCGCCGGCTCGGCCACCGTGTGCAGCGCGACATAGTGCGGCAGGATCGGACGGTCAGCGAAGTTCATCCAGAGCATCGACAGTGCGTCGGCCACGCGCAGCGTGCGCTGATACTGCATGGCCAGAAACTCGCGCAGCCGGCTGTCGGTGTTGTCAGGGAATGCCGTCACACCACGTTCAGCCCAGTCCAGCGCGTCGTCCTTCCGTCCAGCCTCCAGATACAGTTCCGCGATCGTGAGGTACGAATAGGCGCTCGACAGGTCCCGAGCCTTGACTTCGGCAATCGCGTCGACGTCGCCCGACACCCGGGCCAGCGTCTCCATGATCGACGCGATGCGGAAACGCGCACCGGAAAAGGCACGGCTCTGCTGTCCCGCGCCGAGCACCGGCTGCTTACGCCATTCACTGTCTGCAAGCGCGCGATAACGCGCCATGCCTGCGGGACCGAGGACGTCAGCGTAGCGCGCTACGCCACCGAAGAAGACCTCCCATTCGCTTCGCAGCTCCCACTCGAAGAGCCGTTGGGCAAGCGCCTCCGGTTCCGGACGAGCGCGCCCGCACGCAGCGAGGTGCAGCGTGTGCAGGCGTGCAAGCACTTCGCCGGCGTTGCCATCGGAGTCGTCGATGTGCCCCATCGCATGCTCCAGCAGCGTCAGCGCGTGCTCGACGAGCTCGATGACCGTGGCGGGATCCTCTCGAGCGAATTCGTCGATCGACGA
>JANMWU010000737.1:0-3990 GCA_031380785.1 Gemmatimonadaceae bacterium | reverse complement strand
CCACGCGCCCATGTCCGATTCCTCGGACGCGGTGGGGATGATGGCGATGACCGGCTTGCGACGTCCGCAGAGCTCGATGAAGCGAGCGAGGATGGAGGCGTCGGTGAGCTTGCCGCCGATGGGGATGAGCCAGCCTTTGCGGGGTGGGTTTGAAGCCATGTCCGCAAACTAGGCTGGGTAGGTCGGTTCAGGCAGCGGCGGTCGGGCAGTCGACACATCCATCGCCTGCGCTCCCGCTGCCGACGAAGAAGGGCGCACACATGTTCAGCTTTGCTCTGAAAACACGGCTAGCTTTTCTGCACTATGCAACTGCGCGACAGAATTCCGGAATTCCGCGACGCTATCCGACGTGCGGCCGCGGAGAACGGAGCACATGACGTCCGTGTCTTCGGCTCGGTCGCTCGCGGTGAGGAGAGGGACCGCGACGCTATCCGTTACCAGATCATCGTGCTTGGCGAGGCGCGGGTGTGTTCGTGCTCGCCGTAATCCGGTGCGCGCGTCGGCTATTCGTCGGCCGTGACGACTGCGCGACGAATGCTCTCTTGCAACAAGCTCCAGCGCGCAACGACGGCCTCGCGCGTCTTTGGTCGCCGAATGCCGGCAATGAGGGCATCCACCTCGCCGAAGAGCCGCACCATCTGAACCGATTGACTTCCGCGTCGGCCCTGAGATCGCGACCAGGCCATGGTGGATGGGAGCTCGACTTCGGGGAGATGCGCGAACTGTCGCCCGCGATGCACGGAGACGTACATCGTGTCGACAAGGGCCTGCGCCGGCGTCGCGAGCGCAAAACGACCCCACCGATCCCCAGGCACGGTCGCAGGCGCCTGCGGTGACATGCGTCGATGAAAGACGTATCGGGCGACCGGAGTGTGAAGTGGTCGGCGCTGCTGTGGCACGGCGACGTGAATCTCTCGGGGGATTTGGGCGAGCATGCCGTGCAGGTGGAGTGCCGACACGAACGAGACATACCCCGCGCGTCCTGCCCGTGCATTCACGGACGCATCATCAATAGCCGCACTCCACGATTCCTCGCGTGTCGAGGACAGATCTGTCTCAGGCGTGCCGAGCAGGAATGGCAGCACGGCATAGGGAGAGAAGTCTGGGTGGTGCGTGACCGCCCACACCCCGCGCGTCACGCGCGTCACCAGCCCGTTGCCTGCCATGTCCTGCAGCACCCGGGCGGCGGATTGCACGGAGGTGTCGCCGAACTGCGCAGCGCGGCGTGTCGTGAACACCACGTCATTGCGTTCGAGCTGGGCGAGGATACTCGAGGTCAGCGGTGTCATTCGGCCGCCGGATGATTCGGTGAATATTCCCGAATCGCCTGAATGTGTTCTGCCACCTGCTCGCGCATGTTGTCCCACTGCGCGAGGAGGCGATCACGACTTTCCATCGGCAGGTACCGGACGACCTTCTCGGCGAACTGTCCCGGGTCAACGTCGTACGTGCGGCTCAGCGCGTCGTCGAGAATGTCGTCCGTCAGCGACTGACGAAGCAGGTCGACGGGCACGCCGCCGAAGCGAGGCTGCATCAGGTGGTGAAGATCGAACACGTCACGCGCCTGCACCTCGCGGCGGGTCGCGAGTGCCCGCAGCTTCTGCCAGATCGCACTGGGCTGCGGATAGCGGAGCACGCACGTCCAGTCCGTTCCGGACGGCACGTAACGCGCCACCACACTTGACACCGCCTCGCCCGGGACGGCGGGCTGCGGCGGCACCGCCGCGCGAAAAGAAAATTCGACCTTCGTGGGCTCCAGCACGCCGCCGCCGAGATCCAATCCCATCTTGAATCGAAGGGTCGTCTCCGTCGCCTTCTTCGGCGCGGTGTCCATCTCGACACCGCGGAGGCCCAGCGCACGAAGCGGAGCCTGGAAGCTCGGCGAAAGATTGAGGGGCGGAACGTTGCGTCGAAGCCGGTCGGCGATGCGAGGGTCGGCGTCGAAGTCCATGTCCTCGGAGTACCGAACGCTGCCGTAGAATAGTCGAAGATTCACGCCGCCCTTGAGGTAGAGCATGCCGCTCGCCTGCCCAGACAACGCCAAGAGCAGGCGGACGTGAAACGCCTCGAGAGCAACCAGTGCGTCGACAGATCGGTCAGGAGTCATGGCGCTACCGGCGTGAGGCGACGAAAAGGGTTGTTGCCCGAGCAACGGAAGTATATGCACGAAGTAGCAGAAACAGCTACTTGGTGCATATACTTCCGCTACGACCATGAACGTCAAAGGAGGGTTCGCTATGCGGCAGTGAGCATCGCTCCGGCAGCACGATGGCGCGCGTGGCGCCAACCCGGGCGCGGGCGACCACGACCGGAACCTTGTCCTTCCCGAGACCGCGCTTCGACCCGTTCTGAGTGCCGCGCTTGCGCGGCCGGCGGCCCACCGGCTTTGAGCAGAGCCAAATCGTTTGGGTAACTGCGTGCCAAGCAGTCCCGGAGTTACGCATCTCAGTGCTCGCGGCACTCGCTGCCGTCAACTGACGACGCGTCGCGCTAAACTATTTCGCATTCTGACCCGGTGACCTTGCCGCGTCGCGCGCTTCATTGGCAGTACTGTCCGCCCACAGCTGTCGCGTGACTCGGAGCAGCACCAGACCACTGACCACGAACACGCCCGTCAGCAACCAGGCGTTGGTGAGGCGCGAAGAATCGCCGGCGGCGTAGAGGAAGTTGCCGATCGCAAACAGCGACGACCAGATCACGGCGCATCCCGCCACCCATCCGACAAACGCCGCTCCGATGCGGTTTTCCTGGCGTACGACGGCATCGGAAACGTTTGCTGCCGCGCGAATTGCGGTCCAACCCGGTCCAGCCGGCTTCACCAGCTGCACGAAGGAAATGAGCTTCGCGCGATCGGTGACAGGGCCAACGTATGCAGTGATCAGCCACGCGACGGTTGTGATGCCGACCTGCACGATTGTCGTCATCGCGAAGCCTGCGCCCGGCATCAGCTTCGGCACCAACAGTGCCGTCAGCAGCGACATGAACATCGCCACGATCTCGCACCACGCTGAGACGCGCCACCAGAACCAACGCGCGATGTAGAGCAGTCCGGTGCCAGCGCCGATCGACAGCAGCACCTGAAACGCCTGCTGCGCGGAACTCATCTTGAGGCTGATCAGCGCCGCGACGATGTAGAGCATCACTGTCGAGAGCCGGCCGGCGTTCACGTAGTGCGCCTCGCTCGCATCCTTGGCGATAAAGCGGCGATAGAAGTCGTGGACGAGGTACGATGATCCCCAGTTCAGGTGTGTGAGAATCGTCGACGAATTGGCGGCAAGCAGTCCGCCGATCATCAATCCGACAAAGCCAACCGGCAGGAACTTGAGCATGGCCGGAAACGCGGAATCGTGGCCGATGAGGGCGACGTCGGCGTTCGGGAATGCGGCCTTGATCGACGCGAGGTCGGGGTAGATGATGATCGAGCAGAGCGCCGTGATGATCCACGGCCACGGTCGCAGCACATAGTGCGCGAGGTTGAAGAACAGTGTGCCGCCGAGTGCGTCCTTCTCGGATTTCGACGCCAGCATGCGCTGCGCGATGTACGATCCACCGCCCGGTTCTGCACCCGGATACCAGTTCGCCCACCAGCTGATCGCGATCGGCATGATGAAGATCATCAACGCGAGGTCCGACATGCCGAAGTTGGGCATCACGTTGAGGATCGGCTGACCACTGCCGTCCGAGACAGACATCACCGGCTGCGCATTGGCGGCGGCCGACTGCACCACCTGCAGCGTCGAGAGCTTCGACACCAGTGCCTTAAGCCCAAGCCACGCACTCGGCTCGCCCGCCAGGCGACGACCGACTTCGACCAGCGAGAAGAACGCGGCGGCGAACACCGCGGTCATCTTGATGAAGAACTGGATCATGTCGATCACCAGCACACCCCAGAGCCCGGAGTATGCGGCGAAGACGACATTGAGCAGGCCGCAGATCAGGATCGTCTGCCACGACGGAAGTCCGAAGAGGATGTTGGCGATCTTGCACGCG
>JANMWU010000736.1:0-2105 GCA_031380785.1 Gemmatimonadaceae bacterium | reverse complement strand
GCGTCGATGTCTGGGCCCACGAATTCGTGCGCGACTACCTCGCAACCGATGCGGCTGCGGCCCGGCTGGCGGAGCGCAGGCAGTCGCTGGCGCCATGGGTGAACGAGCTGACCCGCATCGTCGTTCCCGATCGCTTCGTGGGGGAAGACACCGTTTTCAAGCTGGGCGGCCTCACCTTTCATGTCATGCACGCCGGTCCGGCGCACACGCCAGAAGACCTGATGATGATGGTCGAGGAAGACGGCGTGCTGTTCGTCGGCGACCTGATGTTCACGGGCCGCATCCCGTTCGTTGCCGATGCCGATGTGTCGGCCTGGATCAAGGCCATCGACCGGGTGCTCGATTTCAAGCCGCGCATCGTCGTCGGCGGGCACGGCCCCGAGTCGACGCACGCCGTGGCCGACCTGGCACTGACCCGTGACTACCTGGCCTACCTCAGAGACCAGGTCGCCACGGCATTCGATGACGGCCTGGACTTCGACTCGGCCTACCGCCGGATCGACTGGTCGCGCTTCTCGCAGCTGCCCGCGTTCGACGCGGCGAATCGGCGCAATGCGTATCAGGCTTATCTGAACGTCGAGCGCGAGTCGCTGAGCGCCATCCAGAAGCCCGCGAAACCGTAACGCCAGATGTCGATCAAGGAGATACCGTGAAAGCCATCCGCACCCTGCTGTTCGTCCTCGGACTCACGTTGTTCGGGGCGGTCTGTGCGGCCGATGGCCCGGTCAAGGTGGTCTACCACCTGTCCGAAGGCCTGGCCCAGGCGACGCGCGCGATGAGCAATATCCGCAACCACCTGGAGGCCGATCCGACCGCGAACATCGTCGTCATCGCGCACGGTTCCGGGATCGAGTTTCTGCTCGACGACGCCAGGGATGCGAAGGGCCAGTCGTATGCCGGGCCGATCGGCGAACTCGCAAACCGGGGGGTCCAATTCCGCGTCTGCAACAACACACTCGTCACGCGCGGCATCGCCCGTGACAAGGTGGTGCTGGAGGCCTCCGTGGTGCCTTCCGGAGTCGCCGAGGTGGCGAAGCTGCAAGCCAGGGAGGGCTACGTCTACCTGCGGCCCTGAAGTTCGCAGGGCGTTGATCCGCACATCAGAACGACGGCTCGCTCCGATGCGTTCGTCCGTTGGCGGTTCAGTCAAGGCCGCGCCGAATGAAGGTTGCGCCTTGATCCCGCGCCACACGCAGGCCTTGCCGATGTGGGAAGTGACCCCCACCTATTGGCCAGCGAAGGCAGAGCTTTCGCTCCCAGGCCGGATCTGCATCTTCGACTCGCCGAAGGGTGGGGTCGACACCGTCGGCAGCATCGGATTGCCGGATCTTCAACCCATCAGGAGAACCCATGTACGGATTCAACGCGACCCTTCAACTCCCGTTCGACGACGCCGTGGCGCACGTCATCGCTGCGCTCAAAACCGAAGGCTTCGGCGTCTTGAGCGACATCGATGTCGAGCAGGCGATGCGGGAAAAACTTGGCGTCGAGATGCCGGCCTACCGCATCCTCGGCGCGTGCAATCCAGCGCTCGCCCACAAAGCCCTGCAAGTCGAGCCCGACATCGGTTTGCTGCTGCCGTGCAACGTGGTCGTTCGCCAGGAAGCCGACAACCGCGTCACGGTGGCCTTCGTCGACCCGCTCGTGATGATGCAGATGGTCAACAAGCCCGAGGTCGTGGCCGTTGCGCAGGACGCGGAGGCGCGGCTGCGTCGAGTCTGCAAAAGTCTGGCGCCCTGAATCGGGCTCAGTCCCCGACGTCGGTGGCCCGGGTGCGCGCCGACGTGACGGCGAGCGGCGCCGCTTCGCAGCAACTGATGCACTTGCACCAGTTGATCGGCCCGCCCAGGGTGATGCTCTTCGACGCCCAGGGTCGCGAATGACCCCATCGCTTCAGATCGGGCCACTGGCGCTACCGTGGCCGCTGCTGCTGGTCTTCGTGACAGTGTCCCTTGCGCTCTACATCGGCCGGCGTGCCGGCAAGAAGCTTGGCTTGGAGGTGGAGCCGGTGTTGTTCCGCGCCGCCGTGGCAGCGGTGATCGCGGCGCGGCTTGGCTTCGTCTGGCAGTACCGCGACGCCTACCTCAGCGCACCGCTCGGCATGC
>JANMWU010000705.1:0-4844 GCA_031380785.1 Gemmatimonadaceae bacterium | reverse complement strand
ATCAGCAATGCGCTTCGCGTCGCGCTGAATTTCGGCGAGGCGCGCCATGTTCGCCGCGCTGGAGATCGCGATGATCAGCATCTCACGCCCTTCGAACGTGTGCGACACCGTGTCCACCTTCACCCGTTTGGTGGCGGCGGCAATGCGTTCGATGTAGCGCAGCATCACTCGCTGCGGTGTGAAGCGGTCGCCGTTGTCGTAGCCGAGGATCGAGCGCGGCGTCGGAACGCGCGCGTCATAGGTGCGCGCTGGTGAGTTACCGGTCTCGGTGTAGGCATGTTGCGCGTGCGCGACGCTGCTGCTCAGGAGCGATGCGGTGACCAGCGTCGCGATTGCGTGATGGGTTGCAGCGCGTCGGGTGTGCGTGATGCGCTGCTGGCGTGACGGCGTCGTTCGGACGGACATGGCGATTCGGTGCAGGTATGTGATGAATTGCAGCACCGCGTCGTGGTGCGACGCGGCGGAAGGAAACTGCTTCGGGATCAGCCGCCAGTGCCGGACGGTTCGATCAGTCTGAATACGGATAATCCGGGTCGGATAACCGCGCGGCCAACGCCACGCCGTCGGGACCTGCCAGATCGTGCGCCATCGCGACCAGTTGCTGGCTGAGATGTCCGCCGAATCGAATCAGGTTCACGGCGCGCGAGCGCCTGGCGAGCAGCCAGGCCATGGTTGTCTTGTCGGCTTTCTCGATGTTGCAGGCAAGGCAGCACAGCACGAGGTTGTCGCGCCGATCGTAGGCGGTCATGCCGCGCCGCGGTGCCACATGGTCCAGCGTCAGCCCTCGAGCAGACACTCGTCGTGCGCAGTAGGCGCAGGTGAGACCGTAGTGTGCCACAAGCCATTTCCGCGTGTCGGCATAGGCGGCGCGACCGGTGGGCATGGAGGAGAGCGAGGAATCGTTCGGAGCTTTTCGTCGTGATCGTGATGGCATCAATTATATGGCTGAGTTCGGTCAGTCCCGTAGCCGCAGAAGCTCCGCCGCGGCCCTTCGCACTGGGAGGCCGGCTTCCCCGATTCGGCACCGGCCGAGCTCCGGCAGTATTATCGTCAGATACGGCATCCCGTGCCGCCGCGCGCCCGCACCGCTGTCGCCTCAGGCCGGACACCATTCGCGTCCGGAAGAATTTGGGGAGTCGAGTGCCTCGATCAACCGGCCGTTGATCGTGCGACGCCAGAAGCTCCCGCGCTGACGCCTCCGTCTCGCGCTCCGGTCGAAGCAAGCTCTGAGCCCGCCGCCACACCTGCGGCGCATCCTTCTTCGTAACATCATGCGTGCTTTCATATCAGTTCGTACGACGCCTTCCGAGCGGTCCGCCCGTACGCGCAAACGCAGCGTGGAGTTGATGCGGTCATTCCTTCGGGCGCCGGCTGCCGTGATTGTGGGGCTGGCGTTGACCGCATCGGTTGCAGCCGCGCAGAACGCCTATACGCTCACCGTGTTGGGCGGCGGGACCGGCAATGGCACTGTGACGGCAACCAGCGCCGGAGGGCAGCCGGCGATCAATTGCGCGATCTCGATCGGCGTTGCGACGGGAACCTGCAGTGGCACTTACTCACGAAACACCCGTGTCACTCTGACCGCCGCGCCGACAGGCAGCAACGCCTTTGCAGGGTGGGGCGGCTTGTGCAGCGGGACCGCCGCCGACTGTGCGGTACGCACGCAGTCCGGGCCTGTAGCTGTGACGGCGACTTTCGCCGCGCCGGCGCCAACCTGCGCCCTGACGATTGGAGCGGCGACCGGCGGAACAGCGACGATTACGAGCGGCACGCTCAGCGGTGCATGCGGCCGCAGCGTGACGCTCACGGCGACGCCGTCGGCGGGATATCGGTTCGCTACATGGACCGGCGGCTCCACGGCGAATCCGCTGACGTTGGTCGTGACTGCGACGGCATCGACGGTGACACCGTCGTTCGTACAACAGTGCACGCTGGCGCTGGCCGCCACACCCGGCAACGGTGGCACGGCGACGCTTTCCACGGGCGCTCTTGCCGGTGATTGCGGGCGCAGTATCACTGCGCTCGCTACGCCGAGTGCTTCGTTCAACTTCACCAGTTGGTCCGATGGCACCACGGCCGCGTCGCGTGCCGTGGTGGTTAGCACTGCGGTGCAATCGCTGACAGCAACGTTCACGGCCAGACCACCGCCGCCGCAGTGCGCACTGACCCTGGCGGTCACGCCTCCCACTGGCGGCACTGCCACACTTACCGCGGGCGCGCTCGCCGGCGACTGCGGCCGCAGTGTGACGGCGCTAGCAACGCCAGCCACCGATTTCACTTTCAGTCGTTGGTCGGATGGCGTCACGACGCCGTCGCGCGCTGCGACCGTCGCAACAGTGAATCAGATTCTCACTGCCGCATTCGTCGCGAATGCGCCGCCGCCTTCGTGCGCGATCGCAGTCGGTTCGTCCACCGGCGGCGTCGCGGCACTGACGGCGGGTGGTGCGACGGGAGTTTGTGGACGCAACGTCACCCTGACCGCCACAGCGGACAGCGTTCATCGATTTGATAGCTGGTCGGACGGTGCAGCGGCTACGCCGTACACCTTCGCGCTCACGACGCAAAACCTCACCATTGCGCCACGCTTCGTTCAGCAGTGCACGCTGGTGCTGGCGGTGACGCCGACGAATGGTGGCACAACTCGCATCACGCCTGACGGCCTTTCCGGCGATTGCGGCAGGAACGTCGTGGCGGATGCCACGCCGAATGCGAACTTCGTTCTGGTGAGCTGGTCGGATGGATCAACTTCGTCGTCGCGCGCGCTCAGCATTTCGCAACCGCGACAGTCACTCACGGCGATGTTCGCGCAGGTGCTCAGTGTGCGGGTGGTTGTGAGTGGCGCGGTTGGCAGTGTGCTTCAGCTGCGGGCCGGCCGCACAGCGTGTGCGTCAACCGCTGGCGAAGCGGAACACGTCTGTCTGCTCAATCTTGCAGCACCCGACTCGCTGGTCGCAGCGCCGTCAGCAACATCGGGATTCACCGGCTGGACGGGTGCCTGCAGCGGCCGGACCGCCTGCGTGGTGACCGGCACGGAAACGACCGAGGTACGCGCGAATTTCGTCGACGTCGCGCTGATCCCGGCGGATGTCGCCGCGAAGGCTCTGCTCACGGGCAGTGGATTGACAGCCGAACAACGCGATCTGCTTGATAGCACCGGCAATGGCGACGGCACGTACAATCTCGGCGATCTGCTGGCGTATCTCGAACGAACCAATCAACAACTCTCGACGTCCATCATGGCGCAGCTGCTCACCGCGCCGGCGCGTGTGCGCGCGGCAGGGCTGAAAACCGCGAAACCACCCACACGTCGATAGCGTGAACGTCATGCAGATCATCAAGAGAGTCATTGGTCCAATCGTCGTGATTTCGGGCGCCATGCTCGCGGCGTGCAGCGGTGGTGAGTTGGTCGCAGTCGAGCCCAGACCACCTGCGGTGCGAAGCGGCAGCGCGACAGTTTCGATGAGTGCCGCGCCGGCTGGACTGGCGGCGGTGCAATTGCGCGTGACCGGGTCGGGAGTTTCGGCGCCGGTGGCGGGAGTCGGCGTGCGCATTCTTCTGCAGAGCACCGTGGCCGATACGTCGGTGTTCGTGTTGTCGGTATCCGGCGCCGCGCCGACGCAACTCCTGACGCTCGCTGTCGCAAACAGCGAGTCCCGTTTTGCTGCGGTGGTTGACGCGGCGACGAGCGGGCGAAATGCGGGCTACGTGCAGCTGCGCGCGGCGGATATCACGGTGGCGGTGGCACGGCAATAGAAGCCCCCCGCGGCGGAACGGCAGTCACTCGCCGCCGCCGCACCGAAGCACAAGATTGCTGCTGCGGCGGTCGGTTTCAGGAATGTCACGGGCGCCGTCCGGCGCTGAATTTCGGAGGCTGCCTCTCGTACGCGACAGCGTCCCAGGCGGCTGAGCCGTTGCTATGCGTGGGCGACGCGTTCGCTGCCTTTACGCCCAATTCGAGGTCGTTGTAAACACGTGGACGCGGTCGTCGAGTTTCTTCTGAAAATGCCGACCGGCCGCGTTCGCGCGGGGCACGCTCGCCTATGACCCGGTGCTGCCGATCCGCGTCGTGCTGGCCCTTGCCGCTCTCGCCATCGCGCTGGCTGTTTTCGCTGTTGCGCGACCCGGCAGGGGCATCGGTGTGGGGACACGTGTCGCGCTTGGCGCGCTCCGCCTCGGCACTGTCTCGCTGCTGGCCTGGTGCCTCTGCCGACCGGTTCTGGTCGTGGCGGAGTCGGTGGCGCAGCGGAACGTGGTCGCGGTGCTGGTGGATGATTCACGATCAATGCGCATCGCCGACGTAAACGGGTCGCCGCGCGCTGCAGTCGTACGCGCGCTGGCCGGCGGCGCGGACAGCTCGCTGCTGCGCGCGCTGGCAGTCCGCGATCAGGTACGCGTCTATCGGACCAGCGGCGCGGGACGGGTTCCGGTTGCAACGCGGAATCCACGCCCATCCGGCTGCGGGTACCGACGCCGGAAGCCGGCGCCCGGCTGCTCACGGTGCGGGTGCCAGTGCAGCCGGGCGAACTGATCGCCGAAAACAATACACACCGTGCCGTTCTCACGGTGCTCGATCGTCGCGAGAAAGTGCTGTACGTTGAAGGTGAGCCACGGCCGGAAGTGAAGTTCGCGCGCCGAGCGGTGGACGGTGACCGGCAACTGCAGCTCGTCACGCTGCTGCGCTCGGCGAAAGACAAGTACCTGCGGCTTGGTGTGGATGACTCGCTTGAACTCGTCACTGGTTTTCCGACGTCGCGCGCGCAGCTCTTCAACTATCGCGCCATTGTGCTGGGCTCGATCGAAGCGTCGTTCTTCAGTGGCGATCAGCTTCGGATGATGAGCGATTT
>JANMWU010000684.1:0-1689 GCA_031380785.1 Gemmatimonadaceae bacterium | reverse complement strand
CACGCCGCGCCGGCTCAAAGCGTGCGACCGTGTTCATTCACGGTGTGCATTGAGAGTACGCGAAATGGCTGGTGCTCGGGCTGGCTCTGTGTGCGGTGTTTGCGCTCCGCCAGTGAGGGCGTCGCGTCGCGTGTGCTGATCGGCGCATACAGCTACACGATCAACATCGCATCGCCATACGAATAGAACCGGTACTGCTCTGCGATCGCTTCGCGGTACGCGCGCATCGTGAGCTCGTACCCGGCGAAGGCGGCAACGAGCATGACGAGCGTCGATTTCGGAAGGTGAAAATTTGTAAGCAAGTGATCGACCGCGCGAAACCGGTACGGCGGATAGATGAAAATGTCAGTGTTGCCTTCCGTGGCGACCGCCACGCCATCGTTGGTTGCGGTGCCCTCGAGCGTCCGCGCCGACGTCGTACCGACCGCCCATACTGCACCGCCGGCCGTCCTGACCGCGTTTATTGTGCGCGCCGTGGCTTCGGGCACCTGATACCACTCTTCGTGCATGATGTGTTCACGCGGATCGTCAACGCTGATCGGCCGGAAGGTGCCCGCGCCAACGTGCAGCAGCACATCGGCGCGGTGTACGCCGTTCGCGTGCAGCGTATCCAGAATCCGGTCAGTGAAGTGCAGGCCGGCAGTGGGCGCCGCAACCGATCCCCGCTCATTCGCGTACACGGTCTGATAGCGTTGCGCGTCGTCGGCGGTATCGCTGCGGGTCATGTATGGCGGCAGCGGAATGTGACCGTAGCGCTCAATCGCATCGCTCACGGGCATGCTGGTGTGAAGCCGGACATGCTTCGTGCCGCGCTCAGTTGCCTCGAGCATCTCGATCCGGAATCCATCGGCGATGCTCACCATCTTCCCGGCCTGCAGCTTCGCTCCGGGCTGCACCATCGCTTCCCACACATCATCGCCCAGTGCCTTCAGCAGCAGCACCTCCGCCGGCGCACCTGAGGGCCGTGTGCCGAGCAGTCGTGCGCGAATGACTTTTGTGGTGTTGACGACCAGCACGTCACCGCGCGGAATGAAGTCGACGATCTCGCGGAAGTGACGATGCTCGATCGTGCCGGAATCACGATAGAGCACCAGCAGTCGGCTCCCATCACGCTTCGCGACCGGCTGCTGCGCGATCAGCGACTCCGGCAGCGCGAAGTCGTAGTCGCTCACGCGGGTGCCGTCCGGGATGCGCGCTGTGCTCACACCAGCAAATCTCAGAGCAGCGACGGCTGAATACCCGCCGCGTCGCCGGGCGGAGTGTAGCCGAAGTGCCGGTACGCGATCGCCGTCGCCACGCGCCCGCGCGGCGTGCGCTGTAGGAAGCCGTTCTGCACCAGAAACGGCTCGTACACTTCCTCGATCGTCCCTTCGTCTTCACCGACCGCCGCCGCCACCGTTTTCAGGCCGACCGGACCGCCTTCGTATTTCTCGATGATCGCGCGCAGAATCCGCGCATCCATGTCATCGAGCCCGAACGAATCCACTTCCAGCAGTTCCAGCGCGGCATCGGCCACCGCCTTGTCGATCACACCGTTCGCCTTCACTTGCGCGTAGTCGCGAACGCGGCGCAGCAAGCGATTGGCCACGCGCGGTGTGCCGCGCGCGCGTTTCGCCAGTTCATGCGCACCATCGGGCGTGATCTTGCAATCGAGCACGAACGCGGTGCGTTTCACCACCTGCTCGAGAT
>JANMWU010000714.1:0-10640 GCA_031380785.1 Gemmatimonadaceae bacterium | reverse complement strand
CGAGCCGCAGGGCTGATCACCAACGATTCGCTGCCGCAGCACCTGGCCAGCGCCATGGGCACGCCAACGGTCACGATTTACGGACCAACGCTGCCAGCATTCGGCTTCGGACCGCTCGCGCCGCGTCACGCGATCGTCGAACATCCCCCCGGACTGGAGTGCCGGCCCTGCTCGGCGCACGGTCCACAGCGTTGCCCCCGTGGTCATTTCCGGTGCATGCGCGAGATTTCCGCGGCGACTGTTGCCGCGTCGCTGCTGACAATCACTGCTGACTGACCCTTCCGCGCCTTTTCTGATCATGAACCCCACGCGCTCCCGCTACATCATTGGCGTCGATCTCGGTGGCACCAACATCGTCGTCGGCGCCATGCCCGAAGATGGCTCGCGCGAGATCGCGTTCCGGTCATCGCCGACCCGCGCCGCTGAAGGCGAAGAGTCAGTGGTGGAGCGGATGATTCAGATGATCGAGGATGTGATCACGGTGACGATGGCCGAGACAGGCGCGAAACGCGAAGATTTCATCGGCGTCGGCGTCGGTGCGCCAGGGCCGCTCGATCGTGAAAAGGGAGTCATCATCACCGCCCCGAATCTGGGCTGGAAGATGTTTCCGCTGCGCGACCGGATTCAGACCGCAACCGGTTTGCACACCACGCTCGATAACGATGCGAACTGCGCCACGATTGGCGAGGCGTGGACCGGTGCCGCGCGCGGCGCGAAGAATGTCATCGGCGTGACGATCGGCACCGGCATTGGCGGTGGTATCATCATCGACGGTCGCCTCTATCACGGTTCGTCGGATGTGGCCGGCGAAATCGGACACATGACCATCGACTCCACCGGCCGTCGCTGCGGCTGCGGCAACTACGGCTGCCTCGAAGCGTACGCCTCCGGCACCGCGATCGCCGAGCGCGCGCGCGAAGCGCTGGCCGGCGAAACGGAAGGCGTGCTGCTGACGATGTGTGAAGGCCAGCTGCCGAAGGTCACGGCACAGATGGTGTACAAGGCGGCCAATGAAGGCGACCTGATAGCGATTGACGTGGTGCGCGAAACGGCGCGATTCCTCGGCGCGGGCATCGGTGCGCTGCTGAACGTGCTCAATCCGGAAGTCGTGGTGCTGGCCGGCGGCGTGGTGAATGCGGGTGAGGCGCTGTTCGGACCGCTCAAGGTCGAGATTCGTCGTCGCGCGTTTGCTCCGGCGGTGGACGCATGCCGCATCGTGCCGGGCGCGCTTGGCGGGAGCGCTGGCGTGGTTGGCGCGGTGGCGGCGTACAAAGCGCAAACCGGCACGTTCGCCACGTCGTGACGCCACCGCGGCGGCGCCGGCTTGGCGTTATCGGCACGTTCGTCTGGGACGTCATCCACGGCCGCGACATTCGCAACGCGCCGGTGCAGGAGTGGGGCGGTATCACCTACGCGCTGTCGGCACTCGATGCGGCGTTGAGTGATGACTGGGAAATCGTGCCGCTGATCAAAGTCGGCGCCGATCTGCACGCACAGGCCACGGAGTTCATCGGCTCGCTGCGCCGTGCCGCACCTGACGCAGCGCTGATCGAAGTGCCGCAACCCAACAATCGCGTCGAACTTCGCTACATCAGCGATGAGCGTCGCACCGAAGTACTCACCGGTGGCGTGCCGCCGTGGAGCTGGCTCGGTCTGCGTCAGCTGCTTGACGGGCTCGATGCGCTGTACGTGAACTTCATTGCCGGCTGGGAGCTGGACCTGGAAACGATGCAGCTGGTGCGCGCGCATTTCAAAGGTCCGATCTACTGCGACCTGCATTCGAAACTGCTCGGTGTTGACGCGAGCGGTCTGCGTATTCCTGAAGCGATGGCTGATGCCGCAGCCTGGTGCCGTTGTTGCGATGTGCTGCAGGTGAATGAAGATGAAATGGCGCTGATGGCGCCCGATCCGATGGCGCTCGCCGCCACCGCGCTGGCGAGCGGCGTGCATCTGCTGTGCGTCACCCTTGGCCGGAAGGGAGCGGTGTATTTCGCGGCGCCTGGATTTTCGAAGCTGGCCGATGTGGCCACACCGGTGTCCGGCGCAGCGTTCAGCGCAGTCAGTACTGCGCTCGTGCCGATCGACCTCGAGCTGATTGATGACGACCCCGGCGATCCCACCGGTTGCGGCGACGTCTGGGGCGCAACGCAGTTCTCGCATTTGCTTGCAGGCACTACCTTCACCGATGCCATGCGGCTGGCCCACCGCGCTGCCGCGCGCAACGTCCGGCACCGCGGTGCGACGGGGCTGGCGCATTACCTCCGTGGAGAACTCGCCCCGTCGTGACCACTGTCCTCACCGTGCCGCAGTCGCTCGATGACACCACGTTCGAATTGGTGCTGCAGCAGCACGCGGCGGCGCCCGATGGTGCGAAGGTGATGCTCGATGCGCGGCACACAAAGTGGTCCAGCCCGTACGGATTGATCGCGCTGCTGACACTGGCGCAGGCCCGTGGCGATCGCCCGCAATTCTATCCGCCCGAAGACGCCAACACCGCCAGCTACTGGGCGCGCGCCGGTTTCTTCCGCCAGGCCGACAAGCTGTTCGAATTCACGCGCCCGGTGCCGAAATCGCGATCGGGCGATTCGAATTTCTTTCTCGAGATCACACCGATTGCGTTGAGCGAAGATGTGCAGCATGTGGTGCAGCACATTCAGGAACGGTCGAAGGCGATCATGGAGACGCTGGGATTTCCGGCCAGCGGCTCGGTTGGATTTTCGGTGGTGCTGTCGGAAAGCTGTCAGAATATCGTCGAGCACGCGGGTGGCCCCGGCTGGGTGGCCGTGCAGACGTACGATTGGCAGAAGCGACTGGGCCGACGCGTGGTGGTGATCGCGGTCAGCGACAGCGGCGTGGGATTCCGGCAGTCGCTGGCGCCGACGCGCGGTGCATCCGACCGATGGGACGATGGCGCCGCACTTGAAGCGGCGGTGCTGCGCGCCACCAGTCGTTTCCGCGATCCGGGCCGCGGCCAGGGTCTGGCGGGCATCCGCAAATACATGGGCAAGTGGGACGCCAAGCTGACGGTACGAAGCGGCACGGCACGCATCGGCATCATTCCGAACTGGGACGATGATCCACCGCTCGTCGAACATCTTCCCGCATTTGCAGGAGCGCAGTACCAGATGATCATTCCACAGATGGTGCCGGCGTGATGCTGACGCCGATGCCACTGGATCTGCGCACGGCGCTGGCCCGCGCCGAGTGTGATCTGTATTCGAATCTCGTGACGCGGGCCACCGGTCGCGCCGTGCGCGGGCAACTCGAGACCATGTTGCGCGAGATGTCAGGGCAGCGCCTGGCCGTGCTGGACTTCACGCATGTGGGTGTGCTCGACTTCAGCTGCGCTGATGAAATCGTGGCGCAGCTGCTGCTTCGGTTCGGTGCCGGTCTTCCGGCGCATGCACCGCCATCGCTGTCGCCGAGCTACTTCATGTTTCGCGGTCTGGCCGAGGCGCATTTGGAAGCGCTGGAGCCGGTGCTTGAACGGCATGGTCTGGCGCTGGTCGCTGAGACGGCCGATGGATCGATGCAACTCGTTGGCATGGCAGAACCTGATGAGCACTCGACATGGCGACTGGTGCTGGAATCAGGTGGTGGCGATGCAGTGGAGATCGCGACCTTTGCCGGTGACCGGAGTATCGATCTGCATGCGCGGCTGACTGCGCTCGCCCGCCGCCGCCTCGTGATCGAGACACCGGCGGGTTTTCATCCATTGCGGCATCACTGAGCTGGAGCGCCAATGCCACGGTACACAGACCTTTACAATCCGCCGCTGCAGGTCGTCGGCTTCGTCGGCACGCGGCGCGGCGACGAAGAACGGGGTCCGGCGATCAGCCTGAACCGTGAAGAGGCATCGCTGCGATTGCTCGCGGACGGGGAACTCGTCTTCATACACGGGCCGCGACGCAAGGAACTCGCACCGGTGATCGTGGACGACGACGTTCCGCGCGGCGGTGTGATCGTGCGCGACATCGCCGGTGTGATGGTGTGTGATGTCATCAAACTGGTGAAGCCGGACATGGACCGTGGGCCGCAGCCTGCCCGCACTGAACTGCTGGGGTAGACGATGACTGGCGACGACGGAAGGTCGATGCATTTCGCAACGCGTGCCGTGCATGCCGGTCGCGTTACCGACGGACTCAGCTCAGTGGCTCCGCCGCTGGTGCAAGGCGTCAACTTCGAGCAGCCGCGCGGCGTGGCGTCGGTGCCGCGATATACGAGATACGCCAACACACCGACCATCGTGCTGACGCAACAGCGGCTGGCCTCACTGGAAGGATCGGAAGCCGCAGTCTGTCTCTCGAGCGGAATGGGGGCGACGTCATGTGCTATGCTGGCGCTGCTGCGGCCCGGCGATCATCTGGTGAGCAGCGCCTGGATTTATGGCGGAACGCACCGGCTGTTCACGGAAGAGCTGCCGAAAATGGGGATCGAAGTAACGCTCGTCGATCCGATGGAAAACCGCGGCTGGCGTTCGTCCATGCGCAAGAACACGCGGGCAGTGTTCGTCGAAACGCCGGTGAATCCGACCTGTCGCCTGATCGACCTGAAGCCAGTGAGTGCGCTGACCAAAGAGCTGGGAATCGCTCTCGTCGTCGATTCGACCTTCGCCAGCCCGGTGAATCTGCGACCGCTCGAGCACGGAGTGGATGTCGTCATCGCGTCGACCACGAAGTACCTCAACGGCCATCATGACATGCTTGGCGGCGCCGTGTTCGGGTCGCAGGCGTACATCGATGAAGTGACGCAGAAAATGATGGTCTGGGGCCAGGCGCCCGATCCATTCGCCTGCTGGCTGCTCGAGCGCGGTCTGAAGACGCTGCAGATCCGCGTGCAGCGCGCCAACGAAAATGCGATGGCGCTGGCACAGTGGTGCGAAGCGCATCCAGCGTTTGCGGCGGTGCACTACCCCGGCCTGCCGTCGCACCCCGATCACGATCTGGCGGCGACCACCATGGACGGATTCGGTGGCATGCTGGCGCTGGAACTGGTGGGCGGTGCGGCTGCCGCCGATCGCATGGTCGAGCGGCTCGCGCTGATCCTGCACGCCACGTCACTCGGCGGCGTGGACTCGCTGATCTGTGAACCGCGATTCAGCTCCCACGCGCACATGACATCCGAGGCGCGCGCAGCGCTCGGCATTCCCGATGGATTTCTGCGCGTCAGCGTCGGGATCGAGGACGTGCGCGATCTGATCGCCGATTTCTCACAGGCGCTGGCGTGAGCAGCAGCCCGCAGACGATCCTCAAGTTCACTACCGTCACTAAATCGTGGCTGCGTGGCAGCGGCGGTCTGCAGAAAGTCAGCTTCGCCGTTGCCAAGGGCGAGTTCGTGTTTCTCACCGGACCAAGCGGCGCTGGAAAGAGCACCATCCTGAAGCTCTGCTACATGGATGAACTGCCGTCGGCGGGCGAAGTGCGCGTGAGCGGTCTCAGTTCGATGAATGCAAAGCGCACCGAGGTGTCGCGGCTGCGGCGCAAGCTGGGCATTGTCTTCCAGGATTTCCGGTTGCTCGAGGATCGTACCGCGTGGGCCAATGTTGCCTTCGCGCTGGAAGTCACAGGTACTCATCCGAAGGCGATTCCAGCGCGGGTACAGAAGGTGCTCGAGCGAGTTGGACTCGGTCCCAAGATGCAGTCGATGCCCTCGGAGCTGTCCGGAGGCGAGCAGCAGCGGGTCGCGATTGCACGCGCGTTGGTGAACGATCCGTTTGTGCTCCTGGCCGACGAACCGACCGGGAATCTCGACGATCGCGCCAGCCGCGCCGTTTTTCAGCTGCTGAAGGACATCAATATCAGTGGCACGGCGGTGATGATGGCGACGCACGACCTCGATCTCGTGCGGAACAGCGGTTTCCGCTCGCTCGAGTTGAATAAGGGCGCGCTGGTCTACGACTCCGCCGATGCGCCGCTGCCCGAGCGGGAGAACTGATGCGACTCGCCATGCGCGAAGTCTTCACTGCATTCAGTCGGGCACCGGGACTCGGTATACTCAGCGTGTTCACGGTTGCGTTCTCGCTGTTTGCGTTCGGGCTGTTCGGACTGGTCGCGTACAACACACGGCTCGCACTCGAGCGTCTCGAGGAGCGCGTGGAAATCCGCGCTTACGTCACCGAAGGCACCGAGACCGACGCGGTGGCGGCGGCGGTGGGCGACATCCGCGCCTTTCCGGAAGTCGCAAATGTGATCTATGTCTCGCCGGAAGATGCGCTGAAGAAAGCGCGCGTCGAGATGGCCGAGTTCAAGGATGTGTTCGAGCCGGAGTTTTTGCCGGCGTCGCTCGAAGTGCGCCTGAAGTCCGGCATGCGCGATCCCGAACATGTGAAAGCGGTCGCGCGCCGACTGAACGGCTATCCGTTTGTGGACGATGTGCGCTACGGCGAAGAGTGGGTGCAGAAGTTCTACGCCGTGCGCCGTGCCGCCACGGCCGCGGGCATCATCCTCGGCATTGCGTTTGCGTTCGCGGCCATGATCATCATCGGCTCGACCATCCGGACATCAGTGCTGGCGCGCTCACGTGAGATCGGCATCATGCGCCTGGTCGGCGCGACCGATGGTTTCATTCGCGCGCCATTTCTGATCGACGGGCTGCTCAAGGGACTGATCGGCGGAGTGATGGCGGTCGTGCTGATGTGGATCACGCGTGCGGCGCTGACAGCAACCGTGTTTGCGTTTCAGTTCTTCCCCACGCCGGTGCTGCTGCTCGGCATTCTGGTGGGTGCGGTGATCGGGCTGCTGGGCAGCGCGGTGTCAGTGGGTCGGCAGCTCAAGCGCGTGTGATGGTGCTCCCGCGGAAAAGCCTGCGCGCCGCTGCGCTGGTGCGGCTCGCGCTGGTACTGTTCGCGCTGCCGCTTGTGGCCGGCGCGCAGACGATTCCGTCCTCGCAGCGCATCGCCGCGCAACGCGCGGAACTCGAGCGAATCCGCAGCGAGCGTGCGGCGTTGCAACGGCGCATGCAGGAGTTGCAGGGCACGGTGCACGACCTCTCGGAGGAGAAGCGCAATCTGGCGCAGCAGGCCGATGCCACCGCGCGCGCCGTCCGCACACTCGACACGCAGCTGGCCGGCATCGAGGACGAAGTGCTGGATGCGACATCGAGTCTCGCCAGCGCCGAGGACGAGTTGACGACCAAACGCGCCGTGCTGCAGCGCCGCCTGCGTGATGTGTACAAGCGCGGCCCGCTGTACAATCTCGAAGTGCTGTTGTCGGCGGAGAGTTTTGGTGGACTGGTGGCGCGCTACAAGGTGCTGCACGCGTTGACACTGCGGGATCGCACACTGGTGGCGAGTGTCGAACGACTGCGCGACCAGATCGCAAAGCAGCGCGGGCAGATGGTGCGACTGCAGGAAGACATCGATCGCAGCCGACAGGAAAAAGCGCAGGAGGAAGATCGACTGCGCTCGCTCGAGGCGCAGCGCGGACGCAGTATTTCGGTCGCGCAGCAACAGACGAAGGTGGTGCGCTCTCGACTGGCGGATATGGAGCGCTCGGAAGGTCGAGTGCGCGGCGTGATCGCGAACCTCGAAGATGCGCGCCGCCGTGCGGAGGCTGCCGCGGCTGCGGCCGCAAACACCGCCGCGCCGAGTGTCGCCGGCAGACCGGCGGTGACGGCACGCTCCGCCGCACCGGCGGCGAGCACCATCCGCACCAGCGATTTCGGTCGACTCGACTGGCCGGTGGACGGCACAATTCTCTATCGCTTTGGTCGCACGGTCACGCCGGACAACACGACGCTGCGCTGGAATGGCATCGGCATTCAGACATCGCGTGGCACGCCCGTGAAATCGATCTCAGGCGGCGAAGTGGTGGTGTCGGAGAACATTGGCACATATGGGTTGACGGTGATCGTGCAGCACGGCGCCGGCGACTACTCCGTGTACGGTTCACTCGCTTCAGCGAGTGTGGCGAAGGGCGGGCGCGTGCAGAAAGGTCAGGTGATTGGCACGGTGGGAAGCGCCGATCCTGAGATGCCGCCGCATCTGCATTTCGAAATTCGTCGCTCAAAGGGCGCGGCGGTGGATCCGCTGGATTGGTTGCGGGGGAAGTAAGGGCGTCCCGCACGCACCGCATTCACTTTATTCATGCATTCCTTGCACGATACGTCGCGCTGTACTCGCGGCTCCTGAGAAAAAGGAAAGTGAACCAGCTTTCGCAGCACTCAGCGCAATTCTGTTCACAATCGACGCCGAACTATTGAGAGGACGAGCGCGATGACCGCAAAGAAGGCAGCACCGAAGGCATTGAAGGCAAGGAAGGCAGCGAAGAAGGCGATGCCGCCGCGAGCCACAACGTCCGCGAAAGTCGCTCTGAAATCAGCGGTGAAGGCGCCGAAGTCCACGCAGCCGAAGAAAGTGGCACGCCCTTCAAACCCACTCGTTCCAAAGAAGCGCGACGCTCAGACGGTGACGCTGCCGCCGCTCCCGGCGGTGCCGGCCGGCGTGCTGCTCGGGACGCACGTGAGCTCGCAAGGCGGCTCGTTCGCGGCGCCGCCACGCGCGTCCGAAATCGGTGCCACCGCGCTGCAACTGTTCACGAAAACACCAAACCAGTGGAAGGAGCGCGAGATCGAGGCTGATGAGATCGCGCAGTTCCGCTCGGCCCTCGACGCGGCAGGTTCGCCGGTCACGGTATCGCACGACAGCTACCTGATCAACCTCGCGTCGCCGGACGACGCGTTGCGTGCGCGATCGCTCGACAGTTTTGCCAGCGAATTGCGCCGGTGCCACGCACTCGGCATCCACTACCTCGTGTCGCATCCCGGCAACTTCATCGACGATCGCGACGCCGGCCTCGCGCGCAACGCTGCGGCGATCACTCAGGCGCTGGAACGTGAGCCGGGTGCCACCATCCTGTGCATCGAGACCACCGCCGGCACGGGCACCGCGCTTGGCGCGACGTTTGAGGAACTGGCGGCACTGATCGATGCGCTGCCTGTCGCACAGCGCTCACGTGTCGGCATCTGCGTCGACACCTGTCACGTGTATTCGGCCGGCTACGACCTCGTGAACGATTTCGACGGCGTGATCGCGCAGTTCCATCGCACCCTGGGTCTCGAGCGACTCAAGGTCTGGCATCTGAACGACTCCAGGACTCCGTTCAACAGTCACCGCGACCGGCACGAACTGATCGGCGAAGGCTCGCTGGGCGAAGCGCCGTTTCGCCGGATCATGACCGATCCGCGGTTCAACCATACGGTGAAGATCCTGGAGACGCCGAAGCTCGAGGACGCCACGGCGACGGATCGGATGATGTTGAACCGGCTGTTGGGGTATCTCTAGCGATCAAGGGGACAGAGCTCTTGATCGGATCAAGAGCTCTGTCCCCTTGATCGCCCTTCCCTTGAGCCGCTCCAGCCCAGCCCGCTGAAATGTCTGTGACCGCCGTTGCGAAAGCCGCGGCCGCCCGTCGAACTGGGACCGCTGACCCGCGCGACGGCTTTTGCCCCCCGTGCGCACGTGTACGGTTAGTTTTTGACTGATGCGCGGAGCGCGCCACGTAGCCCATCGGCCTGCAGGGTGCCCCCTGCGTTTCCCCCAAACCTTTCTGCCTTATGGCTACGCAGTCCGAGCCGCAGACCCGCTCCAGCGCCCATGGGCTCGCTGAGCAGGGTCTCGCTCCAGGCGGCTCCTTGCACTGGAATCTTGTGACGCCGGAGCTCGTTCAGGCCGCCGTCCGCCGCGATGAGGGCCAGCTTGCTGACATGGGCCCGTTCGTCGCCGTCACTACCCCACACACCGGTCGTTCGCCGAAAGACAAGTTCATCGTCCGCGAACCCGCATCTGAAGCGAACGTTGACTGGGGCGCCGTCAACGTCGCTATCGATGAAGCGCATTTCGAGATTATCCTCGCCGACGTGCGCGAGCACCTGAACGCGCAAACCGAATTGTTCGTGCAGGACCTGTACTGCGGCGCACATCCGGCACACCGGCTCAGCGTGCGATACGTGACGCCGAATGCATGGCACGCGCACTTTGTGCGCAACATGTTCATCCGCCCCGAGTTGCACGAGCTGGCGCAGTTCGCGCCGAACTTCAGCGTGCTGCATGCGCCGGAGTTTCAGGCCATTCCAAGTCGACACGGCACGCGCACTGGCACCTTCATCATCGTGCACATCTCGCGACGCATGATTCTGATCGGCGGCACGCGCTACGCCGGTGAGCTCAAGAAGTCGATGTTCACAATCATGAACTATCTGATGCCGACGCAGAACGTGCTGCCGATGCACTGCTCGGCCAACGTCGGTCCGGCCGACGACTGCGCGCTGTTTTTCGGCCTGTCAGGCACCGGCAAGACGACGCTTTCGGCCGATCCCGCGCGCGGCCTGATTGGCGACGATGAACATGGCTGGGCGGCCGACGGCGTGTTCAACTTTGAAGGCGGCTGCTACGCGAAGGCGATCAATCTCAGCGCCGAGCAGGAGCCTGAGATTTTCGCGACCACGCAGATGTTCGGCACGGTGCTGGAAAACGTCGTGCTCGACGACCAGCGCAAAGTGTGTTTCGCGGATCAGAGCATCACGGAGAACACGCGCGCGTCGTATCCGTTGCACTACATCCGCAACCATGTGCCGAGCGGCCGCGGCGGACATCCGCAGCATGTGGTGTTCCTGACGGCCGATGCGTTCGGCGTGTTGCCGCC
>JANMWU010000615.1:0-2473 GCA_031380785.1 Gemmatimonadaceae bacterium | reverse complement strand
GATGCGTTCACCGCCCAGCGCGCGCGATACGCCGGCGCCAGCAACGGTGGTGCAATGGCAAACGGTGACCAGAGTGCTGCCGTCCCGGCGAGATATCCCATCGCACCGGCGCTCGCCGTTGGAATCGCATGCAGCGCCGCCGGCAGCGACAAGCCATTTCCGGCCGCATACTCAATCCACCCCGAGGCGGCCAGAATGGCGTCGTAGATGACGATCGGCGCCACGATCGCGCGTGAACCGAGTCGACGCGCAAGTGTCACGACTGCCTGCAGTGCGACCAGCGTGAGCACCAGCGGCCACAACCAGCCGAGCGCGGCCACCGTGCGACCGTCCAGCAGAGAGCTGCCGACGATCCGGATCAGCGCCGCCGGAATCAGCAGCAGTCCGGCAACCGCAGTCAGCGTCGCCCAGCCGCGCGGCGCTTCAGCCACGCGCGAGAGGCGGCCCGCGAGCCCCACATCCCACAGCAGCATCAGCACGGCCGCAATCAGCGCCAGCAGCGGCAACGCAACGGTCAGCAGACGATCACCTGTTGCGGGAAGGATTCAGTCGCACAGAGCCGGGAGCATGATGAACGCCGGCGGCCACTGCGCCCGCCGGAACGTGTGGAATGTCTCCAACGTTTGGAGGCTCTTCACTCCTGGCAGCCTATGCCGAAGCGGCAGGTGTGGCAACTGCTGGCCGTCCAGCACGTGTCTTGCTTTCTTGTCAGTATGCGCCGCAGCGACGTTCTCACACCACCGAATCTGATTTCACTTTCCCGCCTCGCGCTGGCGGGAGTCTTTCTCAGCGTTCGCGACGCTGACTGGCGGGTGGCAGTCGTTTTCACCGCAATGGCGTCGGATGTGCTCGATGGCGTGATCGCACGCGTCTCGCGCAGCACCACCAAAATCGGTGCGCTGATCGATCCGATAGCCGATCGCATCTTCATGCTGGTTGCGTTTATCGCCGTCACAATTGACGGGCTCATTTCGCCGTGGCAGCTGGCGTTGCTGATGGTGCGCGATGTGATGACGGTGATCGGCTGGATTGTCGCCCGAAACGTGAGCTGGCTGCGAAACATCGCGTTCAAAGCGCGCTGGCCCGGCAAGGGCGTGACCGTGCTGCAATTCGTGACGCTGCTGGCGGCGCTGCAGGCACCGCGTCTGGTGGCAGGGCTGGCGCTGGCGTGCGGCATTCTCGCTGTCGTTGCCACGACCGACTACACGCTGATGCTCTGGGTGAATCGGGCCGGTGGTCCGCGCGACCGCGCTCGTCCCGCTCCGCTGCAGACGCCATCGCACGACGCCATCGGGTGACTCGCACGACGGCCTGGCAGATTGGCTGGGCACTCTCGCTGGCGGCGCTGGTGTCGGCGTCGACCGGCGCGGCGCAGGCGTTGTCGCGACTCAGCCCCTCGATCCGCCTCGATGCAATTGTCGATCGCAACCTGGGCGCGCAGCTGGCGGTCGGACTCGCCGGGCCGACCGCCTTCAACGTGCGACTGGGCATCGATGTCGGTGGCGGCGGTGTGCAGCGTGAGAATGGCTGGATCGCCGGCGGACGGGTCGACCTGCTCGCGCGCGTGTTGAGCGATCCGTTCAGGAAGTCGAGGTGGGCGCTGAACGCCGGCGGCGGATTCGGCGAGCGTTTCGAGCAGCGCACGCGACCACGCACAGTCGCCATCGTGACGGTCGGCATTGACGGGCCGAGTGACGGAGCGTGGGTTCCCGGCGTCGAACTGGGACTGGGCGGCGGCGTGCGACTCGGCCTCACGTTTCGTCGGGCCTCCCGGACTCAGCGCTGACCATTCGCGCTGCAGTCCGGCCGGATGAAATCGATTCAGGAAAACCGTGCCGCGACCGAGACTTCATAGTCGAGGCCGGTGATCCGTCTCCGGTCTTCTGCACAACCCCACCCAGATGGCCAGAGCCTCGACTGAAGTTCGCAATGATGCGCTCGCGCGCGCCACGGCCCTCGCCAACAGGGCACGTGAGCTTCGCCACGCTCAGCGCGAGGTGCAGGAACTGACGACGCGCGAAGTGCGTGTGCTTGCGACTACGGCCGCGTCGTTCTTCGAATCGATTCCGCTGCCTGAATTCACGTCGACGTTGCTGCCGCAGTCGGCGCGCGGTTTGCGACGAATCCGGCATCGCATGTTGCATCGCACCATTCACAACACTGATACCGGCACGCTCATTCGTGCGCTGCTGCTGGGCCGCGATGGAATGTTGCGACTTTTCTCGGCGCGATCGGCGGATTCGCGCGACCTGTTGCTGATTCTCGAGCCAGGCCGGTCGCTGCCGGTTGGTGTGATGCGCGAAGTCGTTGACTGGACACCGACGCTGCGCATTCCGGGCTTTCGTCCATTCGAAATCCTCGACCGGTTGTCGCAGTCGCTGGATGCCGTCGAGGAGCAGCTCGGCGAAGCGGAGCAACGGGTTCAGGTGCAGATGGCGGCGCTGACCAGCGGCGATCTGTCGGCACTGCTGGC
>JANMWU010000614.1:0-13680 GCA_031380785.1 Gemmatimonadaceae bacterium | reverse complement strand
AGACATTGCGGCGGCCGCCAAGGCGCTGGCCGACGCAAAGGCGAAGGGCATGTTCACGGGGACTGTGTTCGGTACCGAGCGGGTGCTACCGACCAACATGGTGAAGCCGATGTTGGACAGCATCATCGCGGCGCGCGCTGGAACCGGCATGGCGACATCGGCTGACAGTGCTGCATTGCGCGCTGCATTGCCGGCGATTCTTGCGGCGCGCAGCGGCGAACGTCCGGGCGGCGGCCGCAACACCGGCCCGACGCAGTGCCACGACATCACCGTGTATCCGGCGATCGGTCTTGCCGGCGGTGCCTGCGGCGGCTACGGCTTGCTGCTCGACATCCGCAATCCCGCCGCGCCGGTGCGCATCGGCGCGGTTGCCGACTCCAACTTCTCGTTCTGGCACTCGGCCACGTTCAACAACGACGGTACCAAGGTGTTGTTCACCGACGAATGGGGCGGCGGTGGTCAGCCGAAGTGCCGCAGCACCGACAAGCACGAGTGGGGTGCCGACGCGCTGTTCACGCTGAAGGAGGGCGTGATGACGTTTCAGAGCTACTACAAAATGCCGGCGGCCCAGACGGTGAATGAGAACTGCGTCGCGCATAACGGTTCTCTGATTCCGGTGCCGGGGCGCGACATCTTCGTGCAATCGTGGTATCAGGGCGGCATCTCGGTGTTCGACTGGACCGACATTCGCAAACCGACCGAAATCGCGTTCTACGATCGCGGCCCGGTCGACTCCACTCGTCAGGGCAATGGCGGCACCTGGTCGGTGTACTGGTACAACGGTCTGCTGGTCAGCTCGGAAATCTCGCGCGGTCTGGACATTCTCGAGCTGCAGCCGAGCGCGCTGGTTTCGCAGAACGAAATCGACGCCGCCAAGACGGTGCATTTCGACTATCTCAACGCGCAGGGTCAGCCGAAGCTCGTCTGGCCGGCGAGCTTTGCGAAGTCGCGATCATTCCTTGACCAGCTGGAGCGATCGGGAGGCTTGCCGGCGGCGCGGATTGCGTCAGTGCGGTCGTCGCTTGACGCCGCCGAAAAAATGAAGGGTGGCGGCCGCACAGCGGCGCTGAACAAGCTGTCGACAGCTCTCCATACCGAAGCAACCGCATCGTCCGATGCCCCGAAGGCACACATGCTGGCCGCCTCAGTCGGTGAGCTCGCCACGGCGAAGTAAGCGCGATCAAACCGAGCGATCAAACCGAGCGAGCACGGCCGGGCTGAAACCTCGGCCAGTTCGCAGTTGTAGGGTCACGTGCCAGCGCCAAGATTTCTTGGCGCTGGCACGATTCGCATTTCCACCGGTCCACTTCCGCCCACGTATCATGGCTGCAGCCACCTACACTCGCGCGCTTTCGCTCGGACTTGCCTACAGTCTGATCGCGATCAGCGCTCCATCACTGGCCCTTGCACAGGGCGCTGGCATGTCGGGGGCGGCGCCCTCGCCCGATCCGCGCATCGGCCTCCGCGCGGGGCAGTACGACGCCGCCGAGGCGACCTGGAACATGCGCGTGCTCTCGCGGACCAAGCCGTCGGAGAAGTTCGTCACCGCGACGAATTCCGATCTGAGCTTCAGCGGGAAGTACGTCATTCAGGGCAGCTACAACGGCTATCAGGTCTGGGACATTTCGAATCCCGCCGCGCCGACGCTCGCCGTCGCGTTTTACTGTCCCGCATCGCAGAGCGACGTGTCGGTGTACCGGAACCTGTTGTTCGTCTCCGGTGAAGGCAACAGCGGCCGCATCGACTGCGGCGCGCAGGGTGTGCGCGACACGGTGAGCAAGGATCGCCTGCGTGGCGTGCGCATCTTCGACATAAGTGACATCAAGGCGCCAAAGTATGTCGGCAATGTGCAGACCTGCCGCGGTTCGCATACGCACACACTGCTCGAGGATCCAAAGGACAGGGAGAACGTGTACGTCTACGTCTCCGGCTCGGCAGGGGTGCGCAGTCCGAGCGAGCTGGCCGGCTGTGTGAAAGCCGATCCATCGAAGGATCCGGCGTCAGCACTGTTCCGCATCGAAGTGATCAAGGTGCCGCTGGCACACCCGGAGCAGGCCGCGATCGTGAGTTCGCCGCGCATCTTCAACGATCTGACCAAGCCGGTCGCCCACGGCGAATCGCGCGAAGACATCGAGGAATCCGCCGCGAAGGCCGCTGCCGCTCGCGCCAAGGGTCTGTTCACGGTGGCCATTTTCGGCGTCGAACAGATCCTGCCGCCGCAGTTCAGCAAAGGGTTGGTCGACAGCATCGCGATGAAGAATGGTCGTCCCGGCGCCGCGACGGCGGCCGACAGCGCCGAATTGCGCGCCGGACTTCCAGGTTTGGTCGCGAAGATGATCGGCGATGAACCGGGCGAGGCGGGCAAGCCGAAGCCGGGGCCGACGCAGTGCCACGACATCACGGTGTATCCGGCCATCGGACTCGCTGGCGGCGCCTGCGAGGGATACGGTCTGCTGCTCGACATCCGCAATCCGACCGCACCGGTTCGCCTCGCCGCCGCGTCCGACTCGAACTTCTCCTACTGGCACTCAGCCACCTTCAACAATGACGGCACAAAAGTGCTGTTCAGCGACGAATGGGGTGGTGGTGGTCAGGCGAAGTGTCGCGCCACCGACCGCAAGGAGTGGGGCGCTGATGCGCTCTTCACGATCGAGAGCAACAAGCTGGTGTTCCAGAGCTACTACAAGATGCCGGCGCCGCAGACGGTGAACGAGAACTGCGTGGCGCACAACGGCAGCATGATTCCGATCCCGGGCCGCGACGTCATGGTGCAGTCGTGGTATCAGGGCGGTGTGTCAGTGTTCGACTGGACGGACATCAAGAATCCGCACGAAATCGCGTTCTTCGATCGCGGCCCGGTGGATTCAACCCACATGGGCAATGGCGGCACCTGGTCCGTGTACTGGTACAACGGCGTGATGGTCAGCTCGGAAATCTCACGCGGCCTGGATGTCATGGAGCTGCAGCCGAGCGCGCACATTTCGCAGAACGAGATCGACGCGGCGAAGACAGTGGTGCTGGATCACCTGAACGCGCAGGGTCAGCCGAAGTTTGTGTGGCCGCCGAGCTTCGCGTTGGCGCGTGCGTACACCGATCAGCTGGAGCGATCGAACGGGTTGTCGGCAGCACGAATCGAAGCGGTACGCGGAGCGCTCACGACTGCTGAAAAGGCGACTGGCGGTGCACGGAAGTCCGCGCTGCGCACACTGGGCTCGGCACTCGAGAAGGACGCTGGCACTTCCAGCGACGCCGCCAAAGTCCGCACCCTCGTCGCTGCGGTGAAGGACCTGGGCAAGTAGTTCGCGCTCGAAGTTCGTGGTCAATAAATGGCGCGGCAGATATTCCAGTCTGTCGCGCCGTTCTGCGTCTACCGGAACCGCCTTGACGCCAAGGCGCAAAGTCGCGAAGCGGTCACTGCGAGGTGCGGTCGTTTACGGCGCACGAAGCGGCGAAATGCTTTTGGAAGAGCACGTGCCACGGCAGTTCCTAAAAAACACTTTCGGCGAAATCCACCAGACTCGCGATCGCAATTGACCGCTTGGCGTCTTAGCGTCTTTGCGTCAAAGCTGTTCCCGTCTTGTCGCCGACCGCTGCCCACAGCGCCCGCTCAACCATGACAGGCGTCCAGGACGCACCAAGTTCGGCGGCCCGCGCACGGAGTGCGGTGGCGTACTTCGCGTAGTAGCCGAGCGTCCATTTGACGGGACCGAGCTCCGGCACTTGCGCCGCCACCAGTTCGTCGAAGAACGGATAGACGCTCGGCAGTTGCGCCGCGACGATGGCGGACGCGGTTGCGGGGCCGACGCCATCGAGAGAGGCGATTTCGCCGATCGGCTGTGTCGGATGCGGTGTACGCGCGAAGCCGCGCACGGTTGTTTCGATCACCGTTTCAGCCGGATTGCTTTTCACCCGCACCAGATTCGGCGCGCGCCACACACCGCGATGCATCTTCCATTCGGTTACGCGGATCAGCTCAGGGAGCGTGATGTGCAGCAGTCGGCGCGACGCGATCAGGTCCGGCAACTCGTCGCGGTACCATGTATCGAGCTCCGGCAGCTTCGGCATGCCCTGCAGCGCGATCACAGAGGGATACGTCGCCAAGGCCTCCAGCCACGCATCGCTCGCCGAAACCTCCCAGAGACCAGATAGGATTCGCATGAGAGTTAGTGCGGCTATCGCTCGCCACGAAAACGATCGAAGCGGAGACCGGCATTGATCACCCGCCCATCCAGTGGCGCCCAGACATCTGTGGTCCATCGCCCACCGGCACCGCGCCGCGGAAGCAGGAGCGAATTTGTTTTCGTCTGTCGCACATCGAGCAGATTCTCCGCATTCACGAACACCAGCGCTCGCTTAACTCGCAGCTGTGCGAGTGCGCCGAGCAATGTGTATGCGTTGCTGCGGGAACGGTACGGATTGTCATTCAGCGACTGACGACCGACAAAATACCCTTCCAGCCCGGCACGGGCACCATTCTCGGATTCCCACGATAGCACGAGTCCACCACTGTTCGTCGGCGTCAATGGTACGTCACGGCGCAGCAACTGATCCGCGTCCCACTCCGTCGATCGCAGTCTCGCGTACGTCCCGGTAATCCGGAATTCATCGATTCGATAGCGTGCGAAGACCTCCAGCCCGGCATTCCGCGTCGGCTGTTGTCCGTTCACCAGTTCGACATCGGGAATTGGCGACGTCGATGGTACCGCGCGCAGGGTAACGGCGCGATCAATGACCGCCGCATACCCACTGACACTGACCTCCAGGGCTCCGAACTGCCCTCCGAAATCTATTGACACATTCCGCGCGTGCTCCGCGCGCAATCCCGCAAGTGGACGCAGTCTGGTGAAACTGATCTCTTCCGTTTCTTCGGCGAACGGCGTCGGCGTGAAAACGCCGGTCCCGGCAGACACGCGGAGTGTCAACCGCGCTTTGGCGCCAATCGTCGGGCGCGTAAGGAGTGAGATCCGCGGGCTGAGGTACGTGCCGAATATGCTGTGATGGTCGAGACGCGCGCTCGTCGTCATCCCGAACGCGCTCATGGGCGACCACGTATGTTGCGCGAACAACGCCGGCGTGTTGGACGCGTAGCTCAGCGATGGCGTGCCGGGCTCGGAGAATCGATCGCCCTGGAATGCCGAGCCAATGAGAAACACATGCTGCGCCACCGTCCTGGCGTATGACATTTCCGCGAACGTGGTCGAACGCTCATCGCGCTCATTGGCGGCACCGAATGTCTGAGCGCGAGACTGTCGGCTGATGGACGCACGAACAGAGAGTACGGAGCTCGAATCGATCGGAAGTTGCAGAGTACTTCCCGCGTCCGCGCGCGTCGTGGATTGGCCCTGGGGAAATGAGCTGCCGTCCGGCAGTAGTGCAGCGCCGATGGACCCGCCATCGCGGTTCTCGCGCGTGAAGCCCGCAGTGATGAACACTGAGCTGCCCCGTGCGGCGCTGATGAAGAGCCTCGGTCTGAGCACCACGCGTTCGTAGCCCGCGAGGTCAGACCACCCATCGCGATCAATGTCCTGCGGCCGCTGCCGATGCAGACCGGCCAGGAAGGTGTAGCCGATTCGTGGCGTTACCTGACGACCGTCGTACGCTACGAGATCGGTCGCATCGAGAGACGTCTGGTTGATCAACAGATCGCTGGAATCATCGGGTCTGCGCGAGATAAAGTTCACCACGCCGCCAAGCGCCGAAGGGCCGTAAAGTGCCGACGCCGCCCCTTTGATGATCTCGACGCGCTGCAGATCCAGCGGAGGGATCTGCAGAATGCCCAGGCCATCTGTCGAGAGTCCGTACAGAGGTAGGCCATCGGAAAGCAGCTGGGTGTAGCGTCCACGGAGACCCTGAATTCGGATATTGGCACCTCCGAGCGCCGGTGCCGTTGCGACGACACGCACGCCACTCGTTTCATTCAAGAGCATCGACACATTGCCGGGCGACATACTGACCTTCTCGCCTACCTCCTCGCCGCCGAGTACTTCGACGCGCGTCGGCTCATCCTCCACGCGGCGATTGGTTCGGGTGCTGGCGACGAGCACCGGAGGCAGCTCAAGTGAACGCGCCGTCAAGTGCATTGTGATGGATGTATCGCGGCTCAACGGCATTACAATCTCCGCAGTGTCCGGCAGGAAGCCGAGCTTTCTGGCGACGACTCGCGCGGCTCCCGCCGGAAGCAACAACACCGCGATCCCGCTCACGCCGGTCAGTACGCGACCTCCTTTCGCTGCGACGAGCGCGTCTGATATCGGCAGAGAATCACTGACCACGCGCACCGTGAGGCGTGCGCCGACACTCTGTGCGCTGCCGACGTCGGCCGCCGCGAGCATCAACGCCGCGAGTGCGACATGGCCGGCGTTGATGCCGACCGTCACGCGATTGTCGGCCGGACTGGCAACGGCCTTCGACATCCGGCTATGTCGCGCAATACCGCGCAGAAAACCGGGGAATTCACAGCGTGCAATTCTGCTCATTCGACAAAGCTATGCGCCAATTGCGGCGGTGGTGCGCGCTTGGCGACGAACAGACCGCGGTGTCCGTGCGAATCGGCAGTAACACTATGAACTTGTCATTACGGAACGGACGTGCAACCCTCGACCTTAATGCAGTTGGGATCGAGTGGCGGCAGATGCAGCCGCGCGAGTTCCTTGTTTACGGCCACGAGATCCGTGCTCCAGATCTGGGTCAGGCGGGTGGTGTAGCGACCAAGCTCGGTGTTCAGAATGCCGAAGATTTCCGGCATGTTCGTTGTCGGACGACCATCGCCGCGCTCGGACATCGCCAGCAATGTCGCCAGTCGGTTGTTAACGCGGATCGGAAAGTTCAGTGGATCCTGACCGCTCTGATTGCGCACCTGATACACACTGTCTTCAACCACGCTCGCGTTTGCGACCAGCGTCGAGCCAGTCGCCTTCAGTGCCGCATCCTCAGCGGCCTTCTTCTGCCGGTCCGCCAGTTGTGCCTTCACGCGACGGATCGTGATCACGGCCATGTTCGCCGCCGTCGCCTTATCGCGCACACGCTTGCCGAATTCGTATTGCGCGCGCATGTCCGCCGCGGTGACGTCGGCGATCCAGGGATTTGCCTTGATCACCAGCGGCGCCGTCGCGACCCGATTGTCAGCGGTAAGACGCGCGGTGTAGCGACCCGGCGGCAGCGCCGGCCCCGCGGTTCCCGCGCCCCACAGAATCATGCCCGGGAATTGCGTGATGCCCTGCGCGCGCAGATCCCACACAAACGCGTTCAATCCCGCCTTGTTCGGCAACGTCGCTTCGCCGCCACGCCGACGTCCGCCGGCGCGTGCAGCACCGGTTGCCGGCGCGGTGTCAGGCTCGATCGTGCGCAGCACGGCGCCCGCCGAGTCGAGTATTTCGAGCACGGCGCGCGACGGAGCGCTCCTGAGGACGTAGCTGATGGTCAGCGCCGGACCCGAGCGGTATGCCGGCGGCGGCGTGAACAGATGGATATCCGACGCCATCAACGCGGGCGTGGCTTGCCTGAGCGGTGCAACGTTATCCAGCACCCAGAAGCCGCGGCCATGCGTGGCGATTACAAGTTCGTTCCCCTCAACAATGAGATCCGACACCGGAATGTCGGGCATGTTGAGTGTGATGTCCTGCCACGATGCGCCATCGTCATAGGACATGAACACGCCATGCTGCGTAGCCGCGTACAACAGTCCCTTGCGCGTCGGATCCTCACGCACCGCGTGCACATAGGCATCGGGGCGAATGCCCGTCACAATTTTCGTCCACGTCTGCCCGAAGTCGGTCGTCTTCCAGATGTACGGCGAATAGTCATTCAGCAGCGGCTTGCGCACTGACAGGTACGCAGTGCCCGGACTGAATTTCGACGCATCGATCTGACTCACGCGACCGAAATCCGGCATGTCCTTCGGCGTGACGTTTGTCCACGTCTTGCCGCCGTTACGTGTGACGTGAACCATTCCGTCATCAGAGCCGGTCCAGATCACATTCAGATCAGTCTTGCCGGGTGCGACGGAAAAGATCACGCCGTACACCTCCGGCCCGTTCATGTCACCGGTGATCGGTCCGCCGGATTTTTCCTGCGTGCCCGGATCGTGTCGCGTCAGATCGCCGCTGAGCACCGTCCACGTCTTGCCGCCATCGCTCGTCTTCCACAGCCGCTGCGATGACACGTACAGCGTGCGACGATCCACCGGCGAGAAGATGATCGGATACGTCCACTGCCAGCGCTCGCGGATCGCCTTTGACGGTTCGCCGGAATAGAACCAGGGGTATGGATTCACTTCGCGCGACACATTCGTGCGATGGTTGTACTTGTCGAGATAGGCGCCGTTGTTGGTACCGGAGTAAAAGAGATCAGGCTCGCGTGGATCGGGCGCGATGTATCCCGGTTCGCCACCGCCGGCCACATAACTCACACTCATTCCACCGGCCGTGATATCGATCGCCGGCCGACGCGGTCCGGTGTCGGTCTTCGGCGCGTTCGCGGCTGTGAATGCCTGCAGATTCCAGTTGAATGGCGTACAGAGCGTGCTGTTGTCCTGCTGCGATCCGCACACGTGATATGGAATGTGCGTGGTCGTGATGGCGTGGTAAAACTGCTCGGTCGGATAGTCCTGCGGCGTCCACTTCCCGCCGGTGTTCGTGCTGACCGTGCCGCCGCCGTCGTTGGCCGCCACCAGATGCGCCGGGTTGTCGGGATCAATCCACAGATCGTGCCAGTCGCCGTGCGATCCGTTGTCGATCGTCGCCAACGTCTTGCCGGCGTCCGACGACCGAAATACAGACGTGTTCTGCGCATACACGACGTCCTGATTCTTCGGATCAGCGAACAGATGCGAGTAGTAGAACGCCCTCTGACGGATGCTGCGGGCGTAGTTCATCGGCGTCCAGCTGGCGCCTGCGTCATCACTCCTGAACAGCCCGCCGGTGTCATTCTCCACCAGCGCGTATACACGATTCGGATTCGACGCCGTGGTGGCGACACCGATCTTGCCCATCAGTCCAGCCGGCAGCCCCGGGTTACGCGTGATCTCCTTCCATGTGTCGCCCCCGTCGATGCTTTTGAATAACCCGCTGCCGGGCCCACCGCTCGACATCTGGAATTCGCGGCGGAATGCCTGCCACAGTGATGCATACAGCACATTTGGATTCGCGCGATCGAACGCGATGTCGATACCGCCGGTGCTATCATCACGAAACAGCACATTCTTCCAGGTCGTGCCGCCGTCGGTGCTGCGAAAAATCCCGCGCTCCTTGCTTGGCACGCTGTACCTGCCGAACGCTGCGACGAAAATGATGTCGGGGTTCGTCGGGTGGATACGGATCTTCGAGATCGCATTCGTTTCCGAAAAGCCGACATGCGTCCACGTCTTGCCGGCGTCACGGCTGCGATAGACGCCGTCACCAGGCATGATGTTGCCGCGGATCGCTGACTCGCCCATGCCAATGAAGACGAGATCAGGATTCGTCTCGCTCACCGCCACTGCACCGACCGACGCGCTTTTGAGCTGACCGTCGGTGACCGGCGCCCACGTGTCACCGCCGTCGGTGGTCTTCCACAAGCCGCCGCCGGTCGCGCCAAAATAGGCTTCGTTTGGGCGCCCGCGCACCCCGCTCGCGGCAATCGAGCGTCCACCGCGATCAGGGCCGATGTTGCGCCATTTGTATCCGGCCATCAGCACCGAATCGGGCGCCATGGCAGCCGCAGCTCGGTTCGCGTCGGACAGCTGAAGGAGGCGGGGCGCAAGGCCGGCGAGTGTGGCGCACAGCGGCAGTGCGATCAGCGACAACGGGCGCAGCGAGTACATACGCGGGCTCGGTGGAGGGCAACCGTGGGTGACTACGCGGATTCTGCGACGCCAACGCTTCGCGTCAAAGCAACGTTGAGGCGCGCGGGCGCGGGCGCAACCCTCGCAGGATCACGAGCGCGCGACGTGCCCGCGCGCACTGTCGAGCGTCACCCGATCGCCGGTCCGCACTTCCCGCAGAATTCCGTGCACATCGGTGACCGAGGGCACGCCAAGCTCGCGCAGAATGATCGACGTGTGCGACAATTCACTGCCGCTTTCGACCACCACACCGGCCACACGTCGGAACAACAGTGCCCACGCGGCATCCACCGACGGCGCAATCAGAATCGTTTCGGCCGTGGTCCATCCGGCTGGCGGTGACGCGGTCGGTCCTTCCGCACACCACGCGCGGCCACTCACAGTGCCCGGCGCCAGGCCGATCCCCTGCCAGCCATCGCGCGACGGGGTCGACGAACGTCGGGTGTTCCGGCGCAATCGATCGAAGCGACGGAAGACTGCCGGAATCGTGACTGCCGCCTCGGTGCGGCGTTCGTGCTCGCGCAATTCGAAGAACATGCGGTCGTAGCGCACGCCAGCATCGAGCGCCAACGCTTCGTCAACCGAGAGCAGCCAGATGTCCTCGCGCCGACGCAGCGCACCGCGCTTCACTGCTTCGTCGGCAGAGTCGTGCATCAGTTCACGGATCATCGCAAACGCCACCATCGCATCGTCGCGCAATCCTTCGCGCGCGCGCAGCGGACGTTGCGCGAGCCACCAGAGCGGCAACGTGAGCCACTCACCGAGACTGCGAAACGGTGTGGCACGCGGTGCAATCGGATACGCCAGTTCGTGTCGCAACAGTGCCAGCACGGCGGCTGGCTGCTCGCGCCAGCGCGCCTGCGCCAGATCGCTTTCATATGGCCCGCGATGGCCGTGACGCTCGAGCCACTGTTGCCATTCATACAACCCCGACTCGCTGGCCGGCGGCTCACCGACCGCGATCCGTGCCACATCGTCGGGATGCTCGCGCACCGCAGGAACGACATCCCGCCGCAACGACTCCACCACATCACTGCCGGGGGTGCGCTGTCGTGAAAGATGTGCCGCCAGCGTCCCGGTGCGGCGCAGCAACGCCAGTGGCGTGGCCATGGCGGCCGTGAGGGCAAACATCGATTGCACCAGCAGCACATAGCGTCGCTGCGCCGCGTGCACGAGTGGCGTGACCTGCCCCTCCGCCTCGAGCAGATCACGCGACAGAATCGTCAATCGTGCGCGACGTGTGCTGCCGACTGCCGTCAGCTGCGCCCACAGCATGCGCAGCAGCGATGGCGTCGCCGTGCGCACGCGCGACAATCTCCATCCCACCGGACGCACGTCGCGACCACCGATCGCATCGGTGATGTACCGCGTCGGCAGACCCCACGTGCGCAGCATGTCGGTCAGCAGCGACAGGTTGATCACCGGGCGGCCTTCGAACACTTCGATGAACGGACGCGACGCCGGGAGTGCCGCATCGGCACGTCGATACCACGAAAAGAGCCCGCCCGCGCACGAGGAGATCAACGTCGCCATGAAGCGACTCGGCAACGGTGGCAGGATCTCACGATGATTTGCAAGCGTGAACCATTCGTTGCGCACAGTTGGTCGCGTGACCGGTCGCAGCTGCACAACCCAGCAGATCTTGCCGTCGTCGGCCCACTCGACGTCCCAGTCGCCACTGCCCCAGCGATTCACATTGGCGAGTTCGCGAATCAGTTGCAGCACCCGTTGCAGCCGCTGCGCCCATGAGGGCAACAGCACATCGGTATGCTCACCACGCCGGCAGCGCGGAATGTCGAGCGTCTGTCCGGCGACCTTTCCCGACAGCAGATCTTCGGCGGTGCCCTGCACCATGTTCACCAGATCGTCCTCGTGCTCGCGCTCCGTGAACGCGACACCGGCGTGCTTTGCATCCACGAACTTCATCACGATCAGATCGCGTTTCACGGCCAGGCCGTCACCCGAAGCGCGAACCTGCGCCGCCGCCGCCGCGATCGCATTGGGATCGTTCCCCGGCACGCGCAGCACACTGACGAACGTGCCGGCCATGCTCGCGCGGACACCGTCCTCGTTTGAAAAGGCCGATCGCACCGCGAGCATCGTCGATTGCAATTCGCTCGGCAGCGGACAGCCGTCCGCGATCCATCCGTCATGATCGGCATCGAGCACCACCACGCCGTACGGGATCGGCACTCCGGCAAGCGCTGCCCGGTGCAGCATCGATGCTTTCGGCGCTGAGTCCGACGCGCGGCCGTCACCGCCTCCCAGCTGCATGACCGGCGACGCGTCGCTGCGCTGGGGGGAGGCGATCTGAGGCATGGGGACGGGAAGCTACGCTCGCAAGGCGCGCGCCGCAGTCGGAATGATATTGCTCAGCTCGCTCGGTTCCATTGACTGTCTGGTCAGCTGAAACGCGGTGGACGTTTCTCCATGAATGCATTCAGCGCTTCGCGAAACTCAGGCCCCATCAGCTGCGGCAGAAATTCGGCGGCCTCCTCTGTAATCCGCTTCGCCACGCCCTGCGATTCGCTTTTCAGCAGTGCCTTGGTGCGGCGCATCGCCTCCGGTGCCTTGGCAGCCAGCTGTTGCGCCAATGTCATCGCCTCGCTCTCAGCCTCACCCGGCGCGCTGATCCGATTGATGATGCCGTAGCGCTCGGCCAGCGCCGCGTCGAACATCTCGCCGAGGAGCAGGAGTTCGCTCGCACGCACATGTCCTATCATGCGTGGCAGGATCAGGCTCGACGCCGCCTCAGGCACCAGCCCAAGGTTGATGAAGGGCAATGAGAAGCGCGTTGCCGGATCCGCCACGACCAGATCGCAATGGAGCAGCATCGTGGTGCCAATGCCGACAGCAACGCCGTTAACCGCTGCAACAATCGGTTTCGGGCACGATGAGATCTCGCGCAGGAACTGAAAGACCGGGCTGTCAGAATTTTGCGGCGGCGTGGACGCGAAGTCCTTGAGATCATTGCCACTGGTGAACGAACCGCCGGCGCCCGCAATGAGAATTGCGCGCACGCCTGAATCAGCTGTAGCCTCGCGCAGTCCCGCGGTCAGACCGCTATACATCGCCGCAGTCAGCGCATTTTTCTTTTCCGGCCGCGCCATGCGGATCGTGACAACGGCGCCATTGCGTTCGATCAGAATGTGTTCGCTCATGTCGGAACGATCATGCGCCGCGCCAAGGGGCGCCAGTGGTCACGCACGCCGCACGCGCGCGCAGCGTGTCAGGCAGGATCGCTTCGCACGTTGAAATCTGGAGCTGAACGCGAACGGAGCGAACTGAGATCTCACGCCGCTCCGTTTGCATGCGTCGCTGACGAACTACCAGCGCAGATCGAAGTCATATGAATCCGCCCCGCCGCGTGAGTCGTCGATCCTGATCACGGCCGTCCAGGCATTCCACGAGCGTGGATACTGTGCGATGTACACGTTGCCCCGACCGGCGAAGCGGCGCAGATCGAGCGGGACGGCGAACTGCGGCAACCCGTTACCGCGCACATCGTATCGCACATCGTAGAGCGAGGCTCCGCTACGCGAGAGGTATTCCACGCGCCGGCCCTGAATACGGATCTCGGCTACTGCATCAACCTGGCCGCTCCAGCGCAGCGCACCGGCGTCGCGATGACCGCTCGCATCGTCACCGCCCCGGCCGTGGTCGCCGCGATCATTCCCACCGCGACCATAGCCGCCACGATCGTTTTCGCGACCGTAGTCGCCACGATCGTAGTCGCCGCGATCGTTGCCCCGACCGTAGTCGCCGCGATCGTTGCCACGACCGTAGTCGCCGCGATCGTCGCGATTCTCATAGTCGCCGGCGGCCCTCCACGTCACAACCAGGCGATAGCGATCGGCGCC
>JANMWU010000584.1:0-1761 GCA_031380785.1 Gemmatimonadaceae bacterium | reverse complement strand
ACGCTTGGTGACGCCGACGCGGCGCCGGAATGCCCGCCGTTTCTGGTCGAGATCGCTGCGGAGCGCCTGATTGCTCAGGTCGTCTGGACGCAGTTGGAGCCGTACCAGTCGTACCTCGCCGAAGCCGACCCGGCTGCGTTGCAGCATTGGGCCGCCGGCAGCCTTTCGAAAAACCTGCGCATTGTGCCCTTCGCCGATGGCGACGTTGGCCTTGAAGCCGAACTGCACGTGGCCGATTCGACCAGCGTCGCGGCGCTGCGAGAGTTCGTGACGGCGTTTTCATGGGACGTCGCGGCGCTGCACGCCTTTGAGTCTGACGGCTCCCTCCTCACCACCGAGGAGTGGATCAAGCGCGCTGCGCTCTCGATCTCGCGGTCGACTCCCTCGATTCCGTTGCGCGAACACTCCCAACCGGAATGGCACTCGTACGAGAGTCCGCGCGGTGTGTTCTGCAGTCTGCAGCCGAGCGGCGGTTTGTGCGAAAGCGACAACGTGCTGTACTCGGTGCGACGCGACGCGTCGATGTTGCAGCCGCTGTCCACAATGCCCGGGCATCGCAGCGACTGGGACTACGCGAGGCTGACCGACGTCTGGCTGGCGCGTGACGGCGCCTCCTGCGTGGCGCGTTCGCTGTTGTGCGAGGGGTTCGTCAGCACCAGCGATGGCGAGTGGCGCGCCGTTGGCGCCGGTCCGGTCACGGCCATCGCGCCATGGGGTCCGAATGGATTTCTGCTGGGATTGCATGACGGGCGCGTGGCGATCCTCGACCAATCACAGGCAGTGACGCTGCACCGTCGCCTGGCCAAGGTGCACGGCCGATTCTCGCGGCTGGTGGCGCGCGGTGATCGCGCCATCGGACTCATTGGTACGACGCTGCTCAGTGCCAGAGTGCTCGCCGACGTTGACGGAAAGAGACCCGATGCCGCTGGCTGGGAATTATCGCTCGAGCTCTCGATGACGTTCGATCTCGTCGGCGAAATCGATGTCGATTCCTGGTCACAGTCGCCAGCGCTGGCGGTGCTCGGCGACGATGTGATTGCAATTTTCGATGCCTCGACCGGCGAGCCGCGCGCGCGTTTTTCGGCGCTGCAGGCGCGGCAGGTGAAATGGATCGGACCGGGGTGGTTGATGGTGCTGGACACGATCGAGGCGCGATCCGGCACGCGCACCCGGATCCGCGTGCTGGACGTGGTCACGGCGCGCTGGACGGAACCGGTCGTTACGACTGAAGTGTCGCGCATTGCAATTCGTGATGACGAAATCCACGTCGGGTTCGCGAATCAATCGATTGCGGTCTGGGATCGACTCGAAGTCTGCCGCGGCATCGGCGTTTCGACTTTCCGCAGCGATGTGCAGGAACCCGGTGTGGCGAAGAGCGCTACCCGACAGCCGGACGAATCGCCGGCGCCGGTCGAACGAAAGACCTGACTGTCGCGCAGGTTATGGCTTGGTGGTTCGCGCACGAACCGGCAACGGCGTCTCAACCGGCGCCGCGCGCAATTCCGCTGCCGGTTTGCCACTGAACTTCCGCGACTGAGCGGACGTCTTGCCACCGACCGAGAGTGCGGCCGGCTTGCCTTTCGGTGTGCGCAGGAAGTGCACTGTCAGCGAGTCATGCTGCAGCCTGGTTTCGGCACTGCGGGACGGCGCGTCGACGCGAGCGGCCACCTGTGCCCGCAGCAGCGCTGGTGCGACGAATGCCAGCGCACAGGTCACGAATCCGCGTACGATCGACGAGTTGCGACGTGGTGTCATGCTGAT
>JANMWU010000566.1:0-9140 GCA_031380785.1 Gemmatimonadaceae bacterium | reverse complement strand
CGTCAGGACCCCGGTGAGCAATCACGTCGGTCATCGCTTTCACGGCCGCGGCCGGCGTGCCTGACGTTGGCGTGCCGAGGAACCCTGCGATCCCGCACATATCGATCTGAATCCTGGATTGGGGCAGACTGCGGCGGCCGTTGCCGCCCGCGCTTCGGGACTGGCGAGAGCTGTGCCAGGTCACCGGAAGATGGCGTCGGCGGCGCGCCGGAAATGAATACTCGCAAGGCCCGTCGCGCAGTCGGGCCCGCGACGGAACCGTAGGCCGCGCTGCTAACTTCGACCACAGTTCACCTCACGGCGGCGCCTGGCTTTTCACCAGCGTCGCATTCCAGCGAGGCGACGCGGGTCCGCCCGGGACGCGCCCGGGTTCGAAAATTTCCTCCGGAGAACGCAGGATGAGTGAGACGACCGCCGGTGGTACCCTCGAGTTTCGTGACAGCCGCACCGGTAAGGCATACAGCACGCCGATCGCCACCGAGGGACCGGAAGGGGATACGTATGTGCGCGCGGCCGAGCTGAAGCAGGTCAAGCGCGGTGAGCCGGGAGAGTTCGGCCTGCTGAGCTACGACCCCGCCTTCATGAACACGGCCAGCTGCAAAAGCGCCATCACCTTCATCGACGGCGACAAAGGCATTCTGCGCTACCGCGGCTATCCGATCGAGCAGTTGGCCGAGAACGCCACGTTCCTTGAAGTCGCGTATCTGTTGCGTCACGGTGAACTGCCGAATCAGGCGCAGTATGACAAGTGGGTGCACGACATCACGTTTCACACCTACGTGCACGAAAATATCCGGAAGTTCCTCGAAGGCTTCCGCTACGACGCGCATCCGATGTCGATGCTGTGCTCGTCGGTGGCGGCGCTCTCGAGCTTTTATCCGGCGGCACACAACATCTTCGATCCGAAGGAACGCTATATCTCGGTGATTCGCCTGCTGGCGAAGCTGCCGACGCTGGCGGCGTTCGCCTATCGCCATGTGAAGGGATTGCCGACGATCTATCCGGACAATCAGCTCAACTACGGCGAGAACTTCCTGTCGATGGTTGCTCGCATGAGCGAGCCGAAATACGAAGCAAATCCGGTGTTCAGCCGCGCGCTCGAGGTGCTGTTCATTCTGCACGCCGATCATGAACAGAACTGTTCAACCAACGCGGTGCGCGCCGTGGGCTCGAGTCATGTCGATCCATTCAGCGCAGTGTCGGCCGGGATCGCGGCGCTGTTCGGACCACTGCATGGCGGCGCCAACGAGCAGGTGCTGAAGATGATCAAGGAGATCGAGCACCCGAAAAACGTGCCAGCCTTCATTGACGATGTGAAGAGTGGCAAGGGTCAGCGCCTGATGGGATTCGGCCACCGCGTATACAAGAATTACGATCCGCGCGCGCGCATCGTGAAGAAGCTTGCCGATCAGGTGTTCGCGCAGATCGGCATCGACAAGGATCTGGAGATCGCGCTGGAGCTGGAACGCATCGCGCTCTCGGACGACTATTTCGTCTCGCGCAAACTGTACCCGAACGTGGACTTCTACACCGGTCTGATCTACCGGTCGATGGCCTTCCCCACCGATTTCTTCACGGTGTTGTTCGCTGTTGCGCGGACGGCCGGATGGCTGGCGCAGTGGGAAGAAATGCTGGATGACAAGGAGCAGAAGATTGCGCGGCCGCGACAGATCTACATCGGACACGGTGAGCGACAGTATGTCGATCCGCTGGTGAACAAGTTTCCGCGTGCGAACAAGGACAGTCTTCGCCGGTGACACTCATGAGCGCATCATCACCCCGTGCCGAGCTGCCGGTTCGCCGCACGCGGGTGACCGGCGCGTCAGGCAACCACGGCGCAGCATTCGGCGACCTGGCGCACATGTGCCGCGAACTCGTGCGTTCGCGCGAGCTGTTGTATCAGCTCACACGCCGCGACATCACCATCCGCTACAAGCAGGCGGTGATGGGCTTCGGCTGGGCGCTGTTCATGCCGCTGCTGATCGTGTTCAGCGGCATTGTGGTGCAACTCGCGCTGGCGAATTTCTCCGGTCGCTCGCTCTCGCCGGCCGGACTTGGCGGCATGGCGATCAAGGCGGTCCCGTGGTCGTTCTTTGTTGGCGCCATCGGGTTTGCCACCAGCAGTCTGGTGGCCAACATGAACATTGTCACGAAAGTGTCATTTCCCCGTGCGGTGCTGCCCCTGTCCGCAGTAGGCGCGCAATGCTTTGACTCCGGTATTGCGTTCGTCGCGTTGGCCGTGCTGCTGCCTGTGCTCGGCGCCGTCGTGGCGTCGTGGGCGCTGCTGTGGATACCGCTGCTGCTCGTGCTGCTGCTGGCCTTCACGACGGCCTGTGCGTTGCTGCTGAGCTGCGCGAATCTGTTTTTCCGGGATGTGAAGTACATCGTGCAGGTGCTGCTGACCTTCGGCATTTTCTTCACGCCGGTGTTCTTCGAGCCGGCCATGCTCGGACCTCGTGGCGCGAGCATTGCGATGCTGAATCCGCTGTCGCCTTTGCTCGAGGGACTGCGCCTGTCGGTGACGGTGGGCCACAATCTGCTCGAGCCGTTGACGACCACGTTGGCGAGCGGCGCCGTCGCCACCGTCTGGTCGCCGTGGTATCTGGCGTACGCTTGCGTGATCACAGTGGTCGGTCTTCCGGCTGCGGCGCTTCTATTTCATCGCTCCCAGTATGCGTTTGCAGAGTACATCTGAGTGCCATGCCGGTTGAGCCCGGGGTTGTTTTCGACGGCGTCTGGAAGAAGTTCCAGCGCGGCGAGCGGCATGACAGTCTTCGCGATCTGATCCCGGCGGCCGTTCGCCGGTTCACGCGACGCGGTACGCCGGACGACGAACTGGGCGAAAACGATTTCTGGGTTGTCCGCGACGTGTCGTTTGCTGTGCGTCCAGGCGAATGCCTCGGCATCATTGGTGGCAATGGCGCCGGCAAGAGCACGACGCTCAAGATGCTCACGGATATTCTGCGTCCGACGCGTGGTGAAATCACCGTCACCGGGCGCGTTGGCTCGCTGATTGAAGTGTCGGCCGGGTTTCATCCGGACCTGACGGGCCGCGAGAACGTGTTTCTGCAGGGCGCGATCATGGGAATGAGTGCCGCCAACATCCGCGCACGTTTCGACGAGATTGTGGCATTCGCCGGTGTGGAAGAGTTCATCGACATGGCGGTCAAGCGTTACTCGAGCGGCATGAATGCGCGGCTGGGGTTCGCGATCGCCGCGCATCTCGATCCCGACGTGCTGATCATCGACGAAGTGCTGGCGGTTGGTGATCACACGTTTCAACAACGAGCGTTTGCGCGGCTGAAAGATCTCACACGGAGCGGAATGCCGGTCGTGATCGTGTCGCATCAGCTGGATCGCGTGCTGCAGATGTGCACAACCGCCCTGCTGCTCAAGCGCGGCGAAGTGCTGAGCGTCGGCGATCCGCGTGACGTCATCGCGCACTACTTCACGGGCAGCACGGCGTCGAGAGATGGCGAAGCGCTCACTGTTGACGCGCCGTATGAAATTCTTGAAGCGTCGATCGGTGCGCCGACGATCGGCTCCGGGGAGTTTCTGGACGTGACGGTGACCTGTCGACGTCGGGAGGAGCACTCGCTGCAGGGCAACGAGAGTGTCGGTGTGGCGCTGGTGTCGCTGGCCGGTGCATCAACGGTCGCGGCACTGGGTACCGGAAGCGTGCCGATGCCTCTGCCCGCACATGGCGTGTTCCGTCTTGAACTGCGCATTCAGGCGAACGTGGCCCCTGGTCCCTACAGCCTCGATACCTGGGTCTGGTCCACGCACGATCCTACTTTCCGCGGCCCACGTCTCCCACTCGACGTGACTCCGACAATTCTGTTCGACGGCACCGTGCAGCTCAATCCGACGATGACGCTCACCCCGGTGCCGTCGGACGCGTTCAGCACAAGTTTCACCGCGCTGAACGATCTGACGAAGAAAGCGAGCTGACGCCGATGCCTTCGACACTGATTCGAGCCGGCATCGTACTGGCCGGCGGTTCAGGCACGCGCCTGTACCCGATCACGCAGGCCGTCAGCAAGCAACTGCTGCCCGTATACGACAAGCCGATGATCTACTATCCGCTGACCACGCTGATGCTGGCGCAGGTGCGCGACGTGCTGCTGATCACCACGCCACACGAACAAGCGCTGTTTCAGCGGTTGCTGGGCGACGGATCGCAGTGGGGGATGTCGCTACGGTACGCCGTTCAGCCGTCGCCGGATGGACTGGCGCAGGCGTTCATCATCGGTCGCGATTTCATCGACGGCAGATCCAGCTGCCTGGTGCTTGGTGACAACATCTTCTACGGTCACGACCTGTCCACCGCATTGCAGCGGACCAGTCAGCGCACCGAAGGGGCGACGATCTTTGGCTATCGCGTGAGCGATGCAACGCAATACGGCGTGGTGGAATTCGATGCCGATGGGCGCGCGATCGGCATCGAGGAAAAGCCGTCCGCGCCGCGTTCGAACTACGCGGTGACGGGACTGTATTTTTACGATCAGCGTGTGTGTGACATTGCCGCGTCGATCAAGCCGTCCGCTCGCGGTGAACTGGAAATCACCGACGTGAATCGCCGGTATCTCGAACACGGCCAGCTGAACGTGGAGATACTCGGTCGTGGTACCGCGTGGCTCGACACTGGCTCGCACGAGTCGCTGCTGCAGGCCGGTCAATTCATCGAAACCATCGAGCAACGGCAGGGGCTGAAGGTGGCGTGCCCGGAAGAGATCGCGTGGCGACTTGGCTGGATAGACGACGCGCAGGTTGAGCGGCTGGCGGCGCCGCTGCTGAAGACGGCCTACGGCCGATATCTGCGTGCGATGCTGTCCGAGGGCGTGCACGGTTGAAGGTGACGAAACTGGCGATCCCGGACGTCTGCCTGCTGGAACCGCAGGCATTTGGCGATGCGCGTGGCTTTCTGCTCGTGTCCTGGCAGGAGGAGCTGTTCCGGCGCGAGGTGGCCGACGTATCGTTTGTCCAGGACAACCACAGTCGGTCGCGGCGACACACACTGCGCGGTCTGCACTTTCAGGCCGAACACACGCAGGGCAAGCTGGTACGCTGTTCCTTTGGCCGTATCTGGGATGTGGCCGTTGATGTGCGGCGTTCGTCGCCGACGTTTGGCAAGTGGGTCGCTGCCGAACTCTCGGACGGGAATCACCGCCAGCTGTGGGTGCCGGCTGGCTTTGCGCACGGGTTCGTGGTGCTGTCGGATTCGGCCGACCTGCAGTATAAAGTAACTGATAAGTACCATCCGGCCAGCGAGCGAACGTTGCAGTGGAACGATCCCGCAGTGGGAATCAAGTGGCCACTGGATCCTGCTGTGATGCCGCTACTTTCGCCGAAGGATGCCGCCGGCACGTTGCTTTCGGCGTTGGAGCCATTGCCGTGAACGGACCGGTGATGATCACCGGCGCGGCCGGTCAGCTTGGCTACGAGCTGCAGCGCACCGCCCCGACTGGCACGCGCCTCTGCGCAGTGGACATTGCTGAGCTGGATCTCACCGACGCAGATGCGGTTGAAGCGTTTGTTGGCGCAAACCGCCCGGCGACAATCATCAATTGTGCTGCGTACACCGCCGTCGACCGTGCCGAGTCGGAACCGAAAGCGGCGCATGCCGTGAACGTGCGTGCCGCCGAAATACTCGCGCGGGCGGCACAGGGGCATGGTGCACGCGTGATCCAGATCTCGACCGACTTCGTGTTCAGCGGTGCGGCGGCACGACCCTGGCGCCCCGACGATGCAACGGCACCGCTCTCGGTTTACGGAACCACGAAGCGCGATGGCGAAGATGTAATTCGCGCGACGCTCGGCCATCGCGCGCTGGTGATTCGTACCGCCTGGCTGTACTCCGCCAACGGCGGAAACTTCGTGAAGACGATGTTGCGCGTGATGCGCGAACGCGAAGCGGTTCGGGTGATCGCCGATCAGGTAGGCACGCCGACCTGGGCAAACTCTCTCGCACGTACGCTCTGGGCAGCAGTGGCGAGGCCCGGAGTTTCAGGAACGCTGCACTGGACCGATGCCGGTGTTGCGAGCTGGTACGACTTCGCGGTCGCCATTCAGGAAGAAGCGCTGACGCGCGGCATGCTCGATCGCGCGATTCCGATTCATGCCATTCCGACCAGCGCCTATACCACTCCCGCGGCGCGTCCGTCGTACAGTGTGCTCGACAAGACCGACGCGACGCGATTGCTGGGCGAAGAACCGGCGCACTGGCGCGTAAATCTCCGACACATGCTCGACGAGGTGCGTGATGCGTAGACTGCTGGTCACGGGTGGCGCGGGCTTCATCGGCGCGAACTTCGTGCAGTATTGGCTTGCAACGCACGCCGACGCGCATATCGTGGTGCTCGACGCGTTGACATACGCCGGCAATCTCGCGAGCCTGGCGCCCGTACGGGACGATCCGCGGCTTGCCTTTGTTCACGGCGATATCACCACCGAAGGACTGGTGGCGCAGCTGCTGCGCGAGCGCCAGCTCGGAACGATCGTGCATTTCGCCGCCGAGTCACACGTGGATCGCTCGATTCACGGTCCGGATGCATTCGTGACGACGAACGTGATCGGCACGCATGAAGTGCTGAAGGCGGCGCGACAGGTGTGGTTGTCAGAACAGTCGGTTCCCGGCCCGCATCGTTTTCACCACGTCTCGACCGATGAGGTGTACGGATCGCTCGGCCCCGACGATGCTCCGTTCAGTGAGAAGACGGCGTACGCACCAAACTCGCCCTACTCTGCCAGCAAGGCGGCGTCGGATCACCTGGTGCGCGCATACCATCACACGTTCGGCCTCGACGTGACGACGAGTAATTGCTCGAACAATTACGGACCGTACCACTTTCCCGAAAAACTGATTCCGCTGTTGATCGTGAACATTCTCGGCGGCCAGCCTTTGCCGGTGTACGGCGACGGTCGCAACGTGCGCGATTGGCTGTACGTGCGCGATCATGCGCGCGCGATCGAGGCGGTGATCGAGCGCGGACGGGCCGGCGAGGTGTACAACGTCGGCGGAAAGAATGAGTGGACGAACATCGACATCGTGCGATTCGTATGCCGGCTGGTCGATGAGGCGGTGGCCGCGGATCCTTCACTCGCGAAGCGATATCCGGAATGCCCGGCCGCGCGTGGCGCTCGCGCTGATTCGCTCATCACCTTCGTCACCGATCGACCCGGTCACGACCGGCGATATGCGATCGATCCGGCGAAGATTGAGAGCGAACTCGGCTTCGTTCCTGAAGAGACATTCGAGACCGGGCTCAGGCGTACTATCGAATGGTTTCTTGCGAACGACGTGTGGTGGAGCGCAGTGATGGACGGCAGCTATCGCGTTTGGCTCGACACGCAATATCAGGGAGCTCAGCCGTCGCGATAGCGCGACTGCGTCAATGGTCCGGAGCATGCGATGTCCGAAAGGTGTCCAGAAAAACCACCAGTCGGGAGCATCGTAATGCCAGAGGTTTCGCACGAAGTATCGACCTTCTCACCCGACGCGGGCGCGAACGGTTTCCTTGGTGCAACACCGAATCCGTATCGGTACGACGGCAATCACGAGCTCGACCCGTTCGAAGTGAGCGGAATGCTCGCAGCTCAGGTGCCTGTCGGCGCGCGCGTCCTGGACGTTGGCTGCGGGACGGGTGCCTTGTCGACGATGCTGCGCGACGTGCGCAACGCCAGTGTTTTCGGCGTGGAACCGGACGCGGATCGCGCCGCGCTTGCATTGGAGCGTGGCATTTCCGTGCATCACGGTGTTTTGACACCCGCGCTGCGCGAGCGCATCGGGCAATTCGATGTCGTGATCTATGCGGATGTGCTTGAGCATCTCGCGGATCCGCTCGCTGAGCTTAGAATCGCCTCGCAATTCGTGGCGCCGAGCGGGCTGATCCTGATTTCAGTGCCGAACATCGCGCACTGGTCGGTGCGTGTAAACCTGCTGCGCGGTCGATTCCGCTACGCGGAATACGGCATCATGGACGCCACACATCTGCGGTGGTTCACGGAAGAGACGACACGTCAACTGGCGGCACAGGCCGGTATCGACGTCGTCAGCGTGCAACAGACCGCGGGCGTCATGCTGCAGTGCTATCGCGAGTCGCGTCTGTCGAAGCTGCCTGAGGCGTGGCGAAGTCGTCAGGTCCGGCGCCTGTCGCGACGGTTCCCGCGGTTATTCGGCTGCCAGCACATCGTGGTCGGTCGTCTTGGTGCGCCCGTTGGTCGCAGCCTGAGTGTGACAAGCAAACCACGGTACGTCACGACGACGACGTCGCCCGCGGTGCGTCCACGGCTCGTGGGCGTGGTGCTGCCACAATTTCATCCGACGCCAGAAAACGATGAGTGGTGGGGGCGTGGTTTTACGGAGTGGACGAATGTGACGAAGAGCGTCCCGCTCTTTCGCGGTCATGTGCAACCGCATCTGCCAGCTGACCTCGGCTTTTACGATCTGCGTCTCCCCGAGGCGCGCGCCGCGCAGGCGGAACTGGCACATCGGTATGGCATCGAAGGGTTTTGCTACTACCACTACTGGTTTCACGGGCGCCGGCTGCTGCACCAGCCGATTGATGACGTGCTGGCGAGCGGCGAGCCGAATTTCCCGTTTTTCTTTTGCTGGGCGAATGAGCCGTGGAGTCGCACCTGGTTGGGTGACGAGAAGCAGGTGCTGATGGCGCAGCGCTACTCGCGTGAGGACGACGAGGCGCATGCGCGCTGGCTGACGACCGCGTTTGCCGATTCGCGCTACATGAAGACGGACGACGGCCGTCCGATCTTCATGATCTACCGTCCATCGCACATCGACGCCCCTGCGAAGACGATCGAAATCTTTCGCAACGCGTCGATGCGCGTAGGGTTGCCCGATCCCTACATCGTGGTCAGTGATGGCGACGAACCAGGATCCGATCTGCGCGGCAAGTACGGCGCCGACATGACGCTGCGATTCGAGCCGCAACTTGGCGCTATGCGTGGCAGCACCACGCCAATGTCAGCGTGGCGTCGCCTGGTCTCGAATTTTCAGCACAGTCGCAAGCTGTCAACCGAGTTGCGCCTGTTCGACTATGCGAAAAGCCGAGCGCTGATGCGCGCCATCGAGTCGCGTGGGCCGGCGATTCGCACGGTACTCGTTGGCTGGGACAACTCAC
>JANMWU010000561.1:0-3115 GCA_031380785.1 Gemmatimonadaceae bacterium | reverse complement strand
GAAATTCTGCGCCCGCTTGAACTCCTCGGCCACCGCTTCCACATCCGCCGCACGCTCGAGAATCTGCGTGATCTGCGCCGGCAATGCCGATAACGCGGCGATCACCTGACGGCCCTGCAAAATGCTCATCGTGCGCAGGCGACCGATCTTGAGCGCGAACAACGTCAGCGCAATCACCTGACTGGTAAACGCTTTCGTGCTCGCGACTCCGATCTCGGGGCCGGCGTGCAGATAGATGCCGCCGTCCGCTTCGCGCGCAATCGTCGATCCGACCACGTTCACCAGGCCAAGCGTCTTGGCGCCGCGTGACTTCGCTTCGCGCAACGCGGCCAGTGTGTCGGCCGTTTCGCCGGACTGCGATATCACGATGCACAGCGTGCGATCCGAGACGATCGGATTCTTGTATCGGAACTCCGATGCGTATTCGACTTCCACTGGGATGCGCGCAAACTCCTCGAGCAGCTGCTCACCGATCAACGCCGAATGCCAGCTGGTGCCGCAGGCGGTGATGATGATGTTGTCGATCCTGAGCAGCTGTTCATCGGTGAGATTGAGTCCGCCGAGTTTCGCCGTGCCTTCTTCCTGGAGCATACGGCCACGCATCGTGTTCTCGACCGTGGTCGGCTGCTCAAAAATTTCCTTCAGCATGAAGTGCGCGTACCCGCCGCGCTCGATCTGATCGATATCCCAGTCGATCTTGCTGATCGTCTTGCTGACGGTGCTCTGCGAGTGATCGATCACGCGGAAGCCGGAGCGCGTGAGCACCGCCACGTCGCCGTCTTCCAGATACACCACGTCGCGCGTATGGGCGAGAATGGCCGACACGTCGCTGGCCACGAACCATTCATCCTTGCCGACGCCGATCAGCAGCGGACTGCCTTTACGCGCGGCGACGATCTTGTCTTTGTCGCGGCTCGAAATGACGGCGATGCCATAGGTGCCTTCGACGCGCTTCAGCGCCTGCACCACCGCATCTTCGAGGCTGCCTTCAAAAAGCTCCTCGATCAGGTGCGAAAGAACTTCGGTGTCGGTGTCCGACGAGAACACATGGCCGCGCGCTTCAAGCGACTTCTTGAGTGACGATGAATTCTCGATGATGCCGTTGTGCACGACGGCGATCGTCTTCGCTTCATCCATGTGCGGATGTGCGTTCCGTTCGGTCGGCGGACCATGTGTTGCCCAGCGCGTGTGCGCGATACCCACCGAGCCGTGCGTGGGCTTGTCGGCGATCGCCTGTTCCAGCTTGGCGATCTTGCCGGCGGCGCGGCGCATCTCCAAACCGGCGCCATTCATCGTCGCAACACCCGCCGAGTCGTAGCCGCGGTATTCGAGGCGACGCAGTCCTTCAAGCAGCAGTGGTGTCGATTCCCTGTTTCCCACGTATCCGACGATTCCGCACATATGAACAATCCTTCCGGGGTGGCTTTATTGTCCTGCACTCAGCACGCAGAGGCGCGCACGAGGTCATCCAACGGCACTCTCGACTGCGCTACCAGCTTTTCCGCCGCGGCCCGTGTCGGCGCCTCGGCAATCACTCTCACGATCGGTTCCGTTCCCGATGGACGTACATGCACCCAGCGATCAGGCCACGACAGTCGCAACCCATCCTGCAGATCGACTGCGGCATCCGGAAACGCAGACCGCAGGGCCGCATAGACATCCCCCAAAGGAGCGTCCGGGCGGTCCAGCTTGTCCTTCACAATCTGGTACTGCGGTGAAGCCGCCTTGAGCTGCGACGGCGTCATGCCGGTTTCACATAGCAATTGAAGCACCAGCGCCGCACCCACCGGAGCGTCGCGACCCAGATGCAGGTCTGGCAGGATCACGCCGCCGTTCCCTTCACCACCGATCGCGGCGCGTTCGGCCAGCATCGCCGACACCACGTTGGCCTCGCCGACGGGCGCGCGGACACAGCGCTGACCGGCCGCCAGCGCTGCATCTTCTACTACACGGCTGGTGGAGAGATTCGTCACAACCGCGCCTGACGCCTTGCGGAGCACGAGCGCCGCAGCGAACGCGAGCGTGTAATCTTCGCCGATCGGGTTGCCGAGTTCGTCTACGATTGCCAGTCGGTCAACGTCTGGGTCTACGGCCAGGCCGATGTCGGCGCCTGATGTCAGGACCAGCGCGCAGAGATCGCCGAGATTCTCCGGGATCGGCTCTGGAGCGTGTGGAAAGCGACCGTCGGGCTCGGTATGAATCGCCGTGATTTCGCAGCCCATCGCTTGCAGCAGAGGCTGCATTATCGCCCATCCCGCACCATTCACACAGTCAAGCGCCACCTTCAGCTTCCTGGCGCGCATCTTCGTCAGATCGATGTACTTAAGCGCCAGCACGAGATCGAGGTGGCGGCGGATCGCGTCGGAATCGACTGTTGTCGAGCCCAGCTTGTCCCAGGTTGCCCGGGCGAAACCGGCGTCGGTGGCGGCGCGGAAACTGCGGCTGTCGGCCTGATCCAGAAACAGTCCGGACGAGCCGATGAACTTGAGCGCGTTCCACTCAACCGGGTTGTGGCTGGCCGTGATCGCCAGGCCGCCGGCGGCGTGATGATGCTCAACGGCCAACTGAACGGTGGGGGTCGGCACGACGCCGATGTCGATCACCTGGCAGCCCACCGATTCCAGCGCCGACAGCACGACGCGATGGAACAGCGTTCCGGACACGCGGCTGTCGCGGCCAACCACAATCGGACGGCCCGGTTTGAGACCGGTGGCCCAGGCGCCAAAACCGGCGGCGTAGGTCGCGACGACTTCAGGAGTGAGTCCTGCGCCGACCCGGCCGCGCACGCCGGAGACGGAAACCATCAGTCCTTCAAAGGATGACATGGAGAGCGTTGGTGGGGTGGAACCGGGCGCGAGGCGCCATCCGGAGTGACACAACCCGCAACGATCCGCGACACGGCGCGAAACTACGCGGGAAACGTCCGTTTGGCCGACACGGCGTTCTCAGGACGCCCTCTCGCTGTGACCGGTCACGGCGCCGGAGTACGTTCCGCGCCGGTGTGCGCTGACAACGCGCGAAACTTCGCAGGGAGCCGACGCATGAGCAATCCATTGAGTGTGCTTCCGCTGGCCATGGCCGCGCACGGTGGCTCGCTCGATGGAATCCCGGCGTC
>JANMWU010000546.1:0-3264 GCA_031380785.1 Gemmatimonadaceae bacterium | reverse complement strand
CGCGTGCCGGCGGCTGGTGCGTCGTAGGTGACATGGAGTCGCGCGGCGACGGACGTCGTTCGCACATACGGCACCAGCAGCAGCGCAAATCCGCGCGCCAGCTTGCGTCGGATGCCATCCTCCGATTCGTTCGGCAGGGTTGATACCGTCAGAGTGTCGACGCGCCCGTCGAATCGTCCGCGGCCCAGCGCACTCACCGTGTACTGAAATGAGCCACTGCCGGTCTGAATCGTGGTCACGAGAAACTGGACATCGGCAAAGAGCCGGTCGCGCGTCCAGTTCACGTATGGGAGTTCCGTGACGAAGAAGTCCTGCGAGCAGCCCTGATTCGTATCACCGCGGCAGTCGAGCGAGACTTTGATTGCGTCCGTCGTGGTATCGCTCGGTGGCGCGCTCGCCTGCTGCGCATGCATGCGTGACGGTGACGCAAGCGTCGCGAGGATCAGGATTGCCAGCGCGCGCAGGAACGGACAGAGGAGCATCAGCGGAGCCATGTGAGGGAGAAAACATCGCACCGGAAGCGCCGGTGCAGGACAGACTCGATCTCGACGGCGCGGGCCCGTACATTTCGCCCACGCCACTCTCAACTCTCCGATCCCCGGTTCTGTGTCACGTCATCGCCTGATCGTCACCGGCGGCGCCGGCTTCATCGGCAGCGCCACCATCTGGCAGTTGAACAAGCTTGGATTCGACGACATCATCTGCGTGGATGCGCTGCGCTCAGGTGACAAATGGAAAAACCTCGTTGGTCTGCGGATCACCGATGCGCTGCACAAGGATGAATTTCTGGCCACGTTGCGCCGGAATTCCGGCGCGTATCAGGCCGATACGGTGATTCACTTTGGCGCCTGTTCCTCCACCACGGAACGTGACGCCGACTATCTGCTCGCGAACAACACGCATTATACGGCCGAGTTGTGCGAATGGTCCCTCGAACGCCACGCGCGATTCATCTATGCCAGCAGCGCTGCCACGTACGGCGACGCCGCTGGCGGCTTTGACGACGATCCGGCGCGGCTCGAGTCGCTGGTGCCGCTCAATATGTATGGCTTCTCGAAGCATCTATTCGATCTGCAGGCGGCGCGCAACGGACTGCTCAATCAGATCGTCGGGCTCAAGTTTTTCAATGTCTTCGGCCCCAATGAGTATCACAAAGGTGATATGATGAGCGTCGTCGCCAAGGCGCATCGTCAGATACTGGACACCGGTGAGCTGGAGCTTTTCCAGTCACATCGCCCCGAATTCACCGATGGTGAGCAGCAGCGCGATTTCGTCTATGTGAAGGACGCGACCGCCGTCATCGCCTGGCTCGTCGCGGCGCCGCATGTGCACGGCCTCTTCAATCTTGGAACCGGTCAATCGCGCAGCTGGAATGCGTTGGCCAATGCCGTCTTTGGCGCCATGAAGCGCACGCCGCGTATCAAGTACGTGCCGATGCCCGCGTCGATCCGGGATCGCTATCAGTACTACACCCAGGCATCGATGGCTCGGCTCGCGGCCGCCGGCTGCCCGGTGAAGTTCGCGGCGCTGGAGGAGGCCGTGACCGACTACGTCACGCGCTATCTGGCGAAGGACGAGGCCACGCTGGGCATGGTGGGAGCCTGACCGACGGCCTGCGCCCGAACGTCGGAGGCAGGCCACCACGTGTCGCGTCAGTCGTCGAGCGTCAGCCGGGCCAGCCTGGGAAAGAGCGTATCAGTGAAATCCGCCCCCGATGCGGTGACCGCTTCGCGCAGCACGGCCAGTTCCGCATCGGCGTAGTCGTTCGCGGTGATCGCGAAACAGTCGCGGAAGAGCGTGTCCGGCAGCCCGGCACGCACCGGATGCGCGCCGCCGGCCTGATCCCAGTAGATGTCAAAATCGAACGTCCACGGGCCGATTGTCAGGCGCAGCAGCACGCGACCGGAATCGCAGTCCTGATACAGGTCGCCCCGGTGCAGCATCTGCTGCACCCAGAGCGCCGCCAGCCGCCCGTGATCGCCATCAGTGCCGAACAGGGTATCCGCCGCTTCGCGAAGGTGCCAGCCATACCGACGTCCGAACGTCATGCGGACGTCTGTGCTCTCGTCATTGAGTTCGTCGAGTGGCCACATCGGAGATTTATGGGTTGGGATGCACGACGATTCTCCATCGTGTACCGCCATCGTGCAATAGGGATGGTTACGGACGCCCCGCGCCACATTGCACTCCGGTCCAGTCAGACGCCCTTCAATTCAGCGGAAATCGTTGCTGCTGCAGCACATACATCTGAGACGCCGCTTCAGTGGAGCAGTGCACGAAAAAACCGATCCGCCGTCGTTTCGGTTTATCGTGGTAACCGTCAACTGCGTCTTTCCATGGCGTTTCCGCCGAATCACACACGCGCTGTTGCGCTGCCGCGCGACCTTGCGCCACCTGAACCAGTGCTGCACCCTGTCCCGCCATGACTATCGCACACGCTCGGCTTTTCGCCTTCACCGCCCTCATCGCGACCGCCCCGGTTCTGTCGCAACCATCGTCCGGCGCAGCAGCCAGCGGCAACGTTACACCCGGCATTACGGTGCTCGTGCGGGACTCGCTGCACCTCATCCGCGGCAAACGCGTCGGCCTGATCACGAACCACACCGGACGCGATGCGGCGGGCGTCAGCAGCATCGACCTGATCGCGCACGCGCCCGGCGTGAAACTGGTGGCGCTGTTCGGTCCCGAGCACGGATTGCGCGGGATCGCACAGGCCGGCGAGTCGGTCGCGTCAACCGTGGACAGCGCCACCGGCGTGCCCGTGTTCTCACTCTACGGTGCAACCAATGCGCCAACGGCCGCAATGCTCGAAAATGTCGATGTCCTCGTGTACGACATCCAGGATGTCGGCGCGCGCACGTACACCTTCGCATGGACAATGGCACTGTCGGCCGACGCGGCGGGGAAGCGTGGCATTCCGTTCATCGTCTGTGATCGGCCGGTCCCGATCCGCGGCGATCGCGTGTCGGGCGGCGTGCTCGATACGGCGTATCGCTCGTTCGTGGGACTGTATCCTGTGCCGCTGCGGTACGGTCTCACGCCGGGCGAGTTGCTGCGCCATCTGGTGCGCACGAAACAGGTGCACGCGACTGTTGTTGTGGTGCCGATGCGGGGCTGGACGCGCAGCATGTGGTACGACGAAACGGGCCTCGCGTGGATCGCGCCGTCGCCGAATATCCGCACGCTCGACGCGGCATTGCTGTATCCGGGCACCGTGCTGGTGGAAGGCACGAACATGAGCGAAGGGCGGGGCACCGACGCACC
>JANMWU010000518.1:0-2432 GCA_031380785.1 Gemmatimonadaceae bacterium | reverse complement strand
GCTGCGATCCGACCCGCTACCGCGCCACGAAATTCAGGTTGTACGACGGCATGAAGCCGGTGAATCCGCGATCGGACAGTTTATTCTGACCGGTGTTGTTCGGATTGAGGGTGAACGCCGGCCAGTAGCTGAAGTTCGCCTGCACCAGATTGCCGCCGAACGGCGGATTGACCCACGTTCCCGGAATCGGAACGTTCGGTGCCAGCACTTCAATCGCCACCAGATCCTGCGCGGTGATCGTCGTGAAATCGTTGGCGGCTGCGATCGCATCGTGCGTCATGGTGAAGTTGAGCGGTACGGTGGTGATGCTGTTGGCGGTGGGCGTGAAGGTCGGACCCACCTGCTCCACTGAGCAGCACAACGTGACGTCCTGAGGCAGTGCGCGCGTTGGTGGCCGGCTGGCCATCCAGATTCTGGCCAATCTGAACCTGCTGGCCGCCGGTGGTGTTGCCGCCGGTGGGGCCGCCGCCGCCGCAGGCCGTCAGCGCAACAAGAATGGTGGTTCCGCACAACACAACTGCGGTATGGAGACGGCGGTTTGAGGCGTTGTACCGAGCGCTGTGTGCTGTAGTGGCTGGCATGGTGCGATTCCTGAAGAAGGGAGTAACCCGGTGGGCGCGGGGCCGGCTTGTCCGGGTCTTCTCTTATGCACGCGCAGGCATGTCCCGGATTTATTCATCGGCTCACGCCGACAGCCCGTGGGGGTGAGTGCAGCGCCGTGGTGTCCCGCTCACTGGCCGCGTCACTGACTGCTGGCGAACGTTCCCTCGCGCGCCGCTGCGCATCCCCGATACGCTCACGTGTGGAGACGCGGCATGCCCGGCAAACCGAAATCGATCGATGAGTATCTCGCGCGCCTTCTGCGCGGTGTTGCAGTGCTGCTGTTGATCTCGTGCCTGGCGACGCGCGCCGGTCGCGCGCAGAGTCCATCGCGGGATGGAACCACGGAGCAGTCGCGCCGCGGCGCATGGCAGGTTGGCGCCTTCGTCGGCGGTGCACGCAACTCGCGGAACGACGCCGTACTCGGCACGATTCCGCATCGCGATCATTTCGTTGTTGGCCTGCAGGCCGGCACGCCGGTGTTACGCCTCGGTCCGGTGCGCGTGAGCTACATCGCACAGCTGCTGCCGCTGTTCATCGTCAGCGATCGCGACGCGCCGGCCTACAATTCTTTTCTCGATGCGAGCGGGATGCCGCGGCTTCCGCAGCGCGCATACGCATTCGGCGTGTCGCCATTCGGTCTGGAGATCGCGTCGCCGGCGGCGCGACGTGTCAGTGTCTTCGCATCGTCGGCAGGTGGGGGATTGATCTTCTCGCACTCGTTTCCCGACGTGACCGGCCGACGGACGAATTTCACGCTTGAAGCAGGCGGTGGACTTCGGGTGCGCGTCGGTTCATCGCACTGGGCCCAGCTGGGCTACAAGTATCATCATATCTCAAACGCCGGCACGGCGTTCGCGAACCCCGGCCTGGATGGCAACCTGCTGTACGCCGGCTATCAATGGTCGGTCGGGCTGCCGCAGTGACGCCCATGCCACCTTCGCGCCAGCGTCAGGTTGTCCGCGTGATCGCTGCGCTGCTCGTCTGCACGGGCGTCGTCGCGGCCTGCCAGGCGAACGCGCCAACCCAGGTCGGGTCGTCACTGCTGTACGTGACCGGCGCGTTCCGATCGACCAACGGCACGCAGCCGATCGAAATCCGGCTCGACCGGCAGGCGTGTTTCGCCGCCGGTCGTCTCAACTTCCGCGACGCCAGCGGATTGGGTGTGCTGGTCATCCAGCCACCGCCGCGCGGCTGGAGCGCGCGCACGTACGTCTTCCCGGCCAACTTCTCCGGCGCCCGCGGCTATCTCAACGTCTCCGGGATCGCGGCCAGTTTTCCGCTGGTGCGCGGCACCACGACGATGACGCGCATTGATGCGGATCGAATGGAGGGCGAAATTGACTGGACGCTCGGAGAACAGCTCACCGCCAGCATCAGTGACACGACCCACACCCGTCTGCGCGCGGTCGGTCGCTTCAGCGCAGTGTCCGGCTGCACGCTCTGACGTCCGCCGCCGCATACAAACGGATGCGGAAGTCGGTGTCTGTCGGTCGCGGACAATGCGCCGGCTGAGTATCCTCGGTTCGACTGAGCGGCGTCGCGATTCAGGCCATCAGTGAACCGGGCCGCCGCTCGACCTTCACCAGCTATCTGCCGCTGGTGACCGACGCCGCCAACTGCGGAATCGCCGCCGGTTGCGCAACGCTTGTTGTTGCCGATGCAGTCGCACCGCGACCCTTCCGCGCCCCTCGCATCAACTCGTCGAAGTAGGTGTAGACCACCGGCGTCACGTACAACGTGATGAGCTGCGAGAACGCCAGTCCACCCACCACCGCAATGCCGAGTGGGCGCCGTGATTCCGCACCGGCACCGGCACCGAGCGCAATCGG
>JANMWU010000494.1:0-4200 GCA_031380785.1 Gemmatimonadaceae bacterium | reverse complement strand
CGCAGTCGCTACCCCAACAACAACTCCAACTCCCCCCGCCCAATCGACGCCAGCCCACCCTTATCCGCCGTCAGCACCGCATCCGCCAGCGCGCGCTTCGTCGCCTGCAGCTGCAGAATCTTCGCCTCGATCGTGTCCCGCGCCACCAGTCGCGTGGCCATCACCCGCCGCGTCTGCCCGATGCGATGCGCCCGATCAATCGCCTGCGCTTCAACCGCCGGATTCCACCACGGATCCAACAGATACACGTAGTCGGCCGCGGTGAGATTGAGCCCATGCCCGCCGGCCTTGAGGCTGATCAGGAACACCGGACAGTCAGTGTCCGCCTGAAATCGGTCCACCCGCTTCTGTCGGTCGCGCGTGCTTCCGTCGAGATACTCGTATGGAATGCCGCTTTCATCTAGCCGCTCGCGGACCAGCGCCAGAAACGCTGTGAACTGCGAGAATACCAGCGACTTGTGTCCTTCGGACGCGATCGACGCCAGCGCCGGAATAAGTGCGTCGAGCTTGGCACTCGGCAACAACTTCTTCGACGGATCGACAAGCGCCGGATGACACGCCGCCTGTCGCAAGCGCAGCAGCGCCTCGAGAATGTGCAGCTGTGACTTCTGGATGCCGTGTTGCGACACGCGGTCCATCACCTTCGCCTGCGCCAGTTTGCGAATGCCCTCGTAGAATTTCCGCTGCTTTGGCTCGAGCTCCACTTCGAGCGTCTGCTCGATGCGCATCGGCAGCTCGGGCGCAACCTGCTCCTTGGTGCGCCGCAGAATCACAGGCCGCAGTGCACGCGCAAGCAGCACCGGACCGTCCACCTCGGTGCGGGGGGTCGTGTCGCTCGTCTGCACGGACGACAGCCGTGCCAGCGTCGAGAACTTCGTCGACGCGCCGAGCATGCCCGGGTTCAGAAACTCGAGCAGACTCCAGAGTTCCTCGATGCGATTCTCGATGGGCGTACCGCTCATCACCAATCGGTGTTGGGCGCGCAGCAGGCGACTCGCCTTTGCCGTCGCAGTGGACGTATTCTTGATCGCCTGTGCTTCATCGAGGATGGCGTAGTCGAACTCGATGCCCGCGAGCATCGGCGCATCCCGGCGCAGGCTGCCGTAGGTCGCGACAACCACATCGACATGCTCGGCCTTGATCGACTCAAAAGATCTTTCGCCGCCGCTGAAATCGAGCATGCGCAAGCCGGGTGCGAAGCGCGCGGCTTCGCGCAGCCAGTTGAACACCAGTGAACGCGGCACGACCACAAGCGATGGTCCATGGCCCTCAAGGCGCCGAGCTTCCAGCAGCGCAAGCACCTGCACCGTCTTGCCGAGTCCCATGTCGTCAGCGAGACAGCCACCAAGGCCGAATCGACGAAGAAAATGGAGCCACCCGAGACCTTCGCGCTGGTACTCGCGCAACGTCCCGCTGAATGTTGCGGGTGGATCGACGGCAGCAACGGTGTCGAACGTGTTCAATTCCGCCCGCGCGCGCTCGAACGTCGCGTCGAGATGCACGTCGGGCAGCGTCGCGACCAGTGCATCGAGCAGCGACAGCTGTGAACGACGATAGCGCGTAGCTCCGTTCACGCTGTCGCCCGCGGCGATGAGCGGTCCAAGCTTTTGGAGCCATTCCGTCGGCATCAGCCCCAGCGCGCCATCGCCGATCGTGACGTATGCGTCGCCGCGTCGGCGGGCGTCCAGAATTGTTGCGATGGGCACATCGGTGTCACCATATCGTACGCTGCCGCTGAGATCGAACCAGTCGATTCCCGAACTGACGTTGGCGCTTATTGCACCAGGTGCCCGGTAGCTGACGCCTTCCATGTTCACTCGCCAGCCTTCGCGCACGAGCGTCAATGCCAGCTCGCCCAGTTTTGGGCGTGACACGACATATGACTGCCGTTGCGACTGATAGTCCCACTCTTCCCTGACGCCCAGCGCGCGCAATCGAGTGATGCATACGTGCTCGAATGCTGTCTGCCGATGATGCAGCGCGCCCGCCGCCTTGTCGAACAACGACTTCGCCGTCACTTCATGGCGAACGCGCAACGAGCCGTACAGAAATTCGCAGTCGATGACACAGCTCTGTGCCGAACGCCAGCTGTTGACGCGGGTGGTGATTGCCACGCTAGGCAACGGATTCGCACGCGATTCGGCTACCGACATCCCGGCCGGCAGGTCGATCGGCGGCACACGCGGCAGCGCATACAGTCGTGCCAGTAACTCAGCGACATCATCAGGCGCTGGGAGCGTCGGCCCATGCTGAGCCAGCAGGTGCACCAGTGGGAATGCACCCGCGTGATCGAAGCGCGCAACCGTGTCGTTCGCAATCAGCAAGCCCGCTGGATGTAACATCAGCGGCTCATCCAGCCGCATTTCCTGTTCGTCGCGCACCAGAATTCCGGTGAGCACCTGCGATCCCATTTCCTCGCGACGCACGCGCATGCGGAACGTCCATGGCGCACCACCATCGAAGTGCAGCGTGCGACCAGTGAGTGCCGGTCTGCTGCTGCGCAATTGGCAGCGGCCCGTTTCGAGGATTGTGCGCAGCGTTGTTGAGAATGCGCGCAGGCTGATCACAAAACCCCACAGTTTCTGGCGGCCGTAGCCAAAGTCATCACTCGCGCCGCTGAGCATCTCGGCGATCTGCCGGTCGATCGGATCCGGCGCTGCAAACCAGACCGGGGCGCGCAGCGAAAAGCGCTTCGCTTCGCCCCACGTGCCGTCGCGTGCGCGCAGCTCGGTTCCCACATCAATCACTATGCCGGCCGCCGTAGCGCTGGCGTCCAGATCGAGGATATACACGAGCCGTCGATTCAGCGGCCACACGGCCTCGGCGTCTGCGGGCGGCGGCTGCTGGTACTGCATGCGTTGATGTGCACTCTCGATGACGCGCATCCAGGCGGGGATCGGCGGCGGCGGTGGCGGGCGACGCGGGTGCGCGCCACGCGGCGTCTGCGGCACGCGTACGATGGGCGACGGCTTGTTCGGCGCCCGCTGGTCAGGAATAAAATCGTACTGACTCTCATTGCCTTCGTCGTCTTCGGCGAATTCGTCTTCATTGTCGTAGAATTCGTCCACGTCGTCCGTGCCGAAATGGGCGCGCGGCGATTTGCCGGATGTCTGGATCAGTGGCGCGAGGGTGCCGTCGGCTTCGCACTGGAGAATCACGGCCCAGAGATGTTTGCAGGCGCCGGCGTCACTCGCGTACGGGCAGGTGCACGAGAGGTTCACAGCTCCGGCGCTGGCCTCGATCTCGACGACGTACTGGCTCGTGCCGCGCACCACGGCCTGCACATGCACGGCGCTCGCTCGCGCGATGCGCACTTTCCGTGACGCGAAATAGCCTGCGCCACGAGTGCGCACGTGGGCAGCAAACAACTTGGCAAGCGCGGGTGGAATCACGGCTGCGGGAAGCTGAAAGTGTGTGTCGCGCGGATTTCTGTCACGGGCTGCAGAGACGCGCCTGCCGACGACGGCGGCAGAAACTTCGCCTGCCCGCCGCTAGATTGCCCGCGATGACCGACCAATCCGTGCTCCCTTACCGCAGTGAGGCCGAGGCGGGGAGCGACGTTCCCGCGCCGTTTCGGCGTGCGACTGGTTAAGGGGTGCGGTGGGAGGCAGTGCAGGGGCCGTCACGAAAAATGACTCCGCGGAATGCGTCGTGACCCACATAGTGCGTCTCAAAGACGCTCCGCCCCAGCCCTGGCGCAACGGCGGCGGTTCGACACAGGAACTGCTCACGTGGCCCGCGGCGGATAATTGGCTGGTCCGCATCAGCGTAGCGCGAATCGACCAGAACGGACCGTTCAGCAGCTTTGAGGGCGTCGAACGCTGGTTTGCCGTTGTCCATGGTGCCGGCGTCACGCTGCGCTTCCCGGAGACAGCGATCGTGCTGCGGACCGGCGATCAGCCGTTGCGCTTCGACGGCGCCGCGGCGCCCGACTGTGAACTGCTGCGCGACGCCACACAGGACCTGAACCTCATGGTGCGCAGTGCCGAGGGCGACGGTGCCATGCGGCGCGCGACCGTGTGCGTGCCGTGGGTCTCGGCCGCCACTTGGCGCGCTGTCTACACCGCCGAACCAGTCACATTGCATGTCGAGGGCCGCGTCGAGACCGATCTTCCCGCGAACACGCTGGCCTGGACCGAGCATCAGGGTGAGCAGACTTGGGAACTCACCGGCGGTGGCACGCCACTTCGCGCGTGGTGG
>JANMWU010000485.1:0-1876 GCA_031380785.1 Gemmatimonadaceae bacterium | reverse complement strand
ACCTTCAAGTCCACTTGAAGGCACGGACCTGGAGATGAATCAGAGCGCGGAGCTCACGATAGGGCAGGTGGCCACGGCAGCCGGCATTCGCACGTCAAAGATCCGCTACTACGAAAGTGTCGGTCTGCTGGTCACGGTACGGCGTGTTGGCGCGAACTGCGTCTATCAACGCGAACGACGCGCAATGTAACGCGGTCGCTGCCGGTGGCGCGCTGGTGACCGGCAATGCATTATGGCGCATCCAAACACACCACAGGAGCGTTCTGCATGAGCAAGAAGATCATCGCAGTGGTAGGAGCCACCGGTGCGCAGGGTGGCGGGCTTGTACGCGCGATCCTTGCCGACCGCAATAGCGAGTTCGCCGTGCGTGCACTCACCCGCAAGCCCGATTCCGACGCGGCCAAGGCGCTGGAGAGTGCCGGTGCTGAAGTGGCGGTTGCCGACATGGATGATCCGGCGAGCATCGCCAGCGCGATGAAGGGCGCGTACGGCGCATTCTGCCTCACCAACTTCTGGGAGCACTTCTCACCCGAGAAGGAGCTGGCTCAGGCGGCGACGATGGCACAGACGGCGGCGGACGCAAAGCTGCATCACGTGATCTGGTCCACGCTCGAAGACACACGCAAGTTCGTTGTGCCCGGCAGCGGCACCATGCCGGTGCTGATGGGCAAGTACAACGTGCCGCATTTCGACGCGAAGGGCGAGGCGAACCACTACTTTCTCGATCGCAAACTGCCGGTGACGCTGCTCCACACAGCGTTTTATTGGGACAACTTCGTCCACTTCGGTATGGCCCCCACGGCCGGACCCGACGGCACACTTGGCATTGCATTCCCACTCGGCGACGCGAAGATGCCGGGCATCGCGGCCATCGACATCGGACGCACAGCGTACGCGATCTTCAAGGCGGGGCCTGACGGCGTCGGCCAGACGATCGGTATCAGCGGCGAGCATCTGAGCGGATCAGAAATGGCCGCCGGCTTCAGCAAGCTGCTGGGGAAGCCTGTGGTGTATCACTCGGTCACCCCAGATGCGTACCGCAGTTTCGGCTTTCCAGGTGCTGACGATCTGGGCAACATGTTTCAGTTTAAACGCGATTTTGAATCGAAGTTCTGCGCGGCGCGTGATGTGGAGGCGACGAGGAAGCTCAATCCTCAATTGATGAATTTCGAGATGTGGCTGAACGCGAATCGTGCGGCGTTCGTGAAGGACTGAGGGCACTGCCGACGAATGCCTCGACCGCACGCAGCGGGCAAGCCTTCGCACCGCTGCGCGCCGTTCTGATTTTCAGAAATGCACTTCGTTGAATACTTCCACCAGGTCGATTCGCAGTGCGTCGCGATCGGAGAGCGGCTGCCATTCGACAACGTCGGTGACGACACGCGCGGCATCGCTGTCTGCCGTCCAGAGCTCGACCACGCGCTTCTTTGAATCAACGGTCCAGTACTCTCGCACACCTTCGGAGACATACAGGCGTCGCTTGCGGTCGCGATCAACGCGGCGGGTGCCGGGTGACAACACCTCAACGGCAAGCAAGAGCCGCGACATACTTATCCAGCCCGTCGAGTCGTCGATATCGGTCATCTTCGCCAGGGCGAGGAGGTCGGGCTCAACCTGCGTATAGCGTGAAACCCTGACGCCGGTGGGTGCGGCTAACAGCTCGATACCCATCGTTCGCGCGTACGGCAGCAACCGCGCAATGAGCGACATCTGCGCTCGCTGATGACGCAAGAGCGGCGGCGGTGTCACGAACAACTCACCGTCAATGATCTCGTAGCGATTGCCGTCGTCCGGCATCGACTCGAGGTCATCCACTGTGATGGGGCGCTTCGGCACAGGCATTCCCATACGATACGCTCGACGCGTGGCAGGTGAC
>JANMWU010000445.1:0-2776 GCA_031380785.1 Gemmatimonadaceae bacterium | reverse complement strand
AGGCTTAACCGGTGGCTTCGCGGGTGCCGGTGCGCGATTGGCAGAGTCGGCCGGCGTGATCGGTTTGGCGGTCGAATCGCGGCCTCCGGGACGACGCGAACCAGGTGGGCCATTTCGCGTGCTGTCGATCGGCGTCGGCTTGGGAATGATCAGCAGACGGGTCGCAGTGCCGGGCACACCAAGCAGATTGCGAAGGCCGGTAAGCGTCACGCGATAGGTCGAGCCCGGCTTCAGTGGCGTTGTGAGACGAATCACCAGTTCGGTCGCCGGCGCCGCACGCTTCGCGACCGGCGGCGGAATCAGCGGCATCGTATCGCGTCGCCGATTGGGATCGATGGTCCGTCGCGGAAGCGTGGACGTGTCACGCTTCGCCGCCGCCGTGGTATCTTTTGCGCGCGCGATGCTGTCGGCCTTCGCACGTTCAGCGCGGTCCTGTTGTGCGGTCAGCACCGACGCGACCGGCACAACCGTTGAATCAGACAGGACGACACGAGCCGCCGATACGGAAATCTCAACGCCGGGTTGCAGCGGCTTGTCGACGGTGAGGTTGATCGTCACGCTGTCGTTCGAGCGTAGCTCGCTGATGCGAACCGGTAGTGTGTCGTGAATGAAGACGTACAGATCGGCGCGTGCCGAGTCGGTGACAGTGACGGTGGCGGTATCCCAGGGCTCGCGAGAATCGAGCGCGCGGTTGGGTGCCTTTTCGTCGATGGCGCGGATGATGTACTTACCTGGTGGCATCGCACCGATCTCAAATCGACCCGTGGAGTCGGCGACGGTCAGCCAGACGATCGTGGTGTCGCTGGGATCGATAGCCTGGATTGTCGCTTTGGGAATCGCCCGCGCCTGCACCCAATCAAACGCGACGCCGCGTACGATCGTTTTCGGAATTGTCGGGCCGGTACTGAACCGGTATTCGTATCCGTATGGGCTGGCCTTGCCGCGAAAGTCAGTGATGCCAGGCAGAACCGTAATGGTGTACGCGGTGTTGGTTCGCCAACCGTGGTGCGGGCGGATCGTCATGCCGGTGCGTTTCCACTCCACGCGCGGCTGACCGTCCCATGGTGAGATCAGCACGCTGCGGTTCAGGTCATAACCGTTCGCCTGTTCACCGATCACGTCGTCGTAGCGCAGCAGCACCTTGTTCGGGCGCGCATTGACGGCGCTGGTTTCGGGCAGCGACGCGATGACGCGTGGAAACGCGGACGCGGTCGGACCTCCCGGCGGCGTGCCGGGCGACGCACACGCCGCCGCCAGCGCAAACACCGCGGTGGCGATCAGCGCGAGCCGCACAATGCCTCAACCTTCCGCGTGAGGGCGTCCACTTTCTGCGAGAGATCACGCTGCTGGGCGCGAGCGCCTTCCACCACGTCGGGTTTGGCGCGCGAGGTGAATGAGTCGTTCGAAAGTTTCGCCAGCACACCGTCGAGCAGCTTCTGTGTCGTCGCGAGTTCAGTTCTGAGACGAGCGCATTCCTTGGCCGTATCCTCAGCGCTTCCTTCGCCAATCAGCTCGGCAATCGCGATTGCCGCCTCGGAGCCTGCAGGCAGAACTATGTACGCAAAATTTCCACGCAGGGCGCCGGTTGCCGTCCTCGCTATCTGTCCGATAGTCACGGCAGCCCGTGTAAGCGAACCAATCGCCTGAGCGAGCTCGGTCTCAGCGCGCTCGTCGCTTTCGGTTGTGTGAAGCGTGACGGCGATGGTCCGAGAGGGCTTTACATTGTATTCGTTGCGAAGCTGGCGGATTTCGACCACAGCAAGACGCACAAGTTCAAACGCATCGCCTTTAGCATGGTGCGCTTCACGAGCGATCGGCCACGCAGACGTGCACAGGAACTCGCCGCCACGATCGGAGCCGTCGGTGAGCGCGGGCAGCTTCTCCCATAACGTTTGAGTGATGAACGGAATCACCGGCTGCAGCAGTCGCAGCGCGTTGTCAAACGCATGCACCAGCACTGCCCGCGCCACGTCGGCATCAGTACCACCCGCGCTGAGCCTCGGCTTCACCGTCTCAAGGTACCAGTCCGCCAATTCATTCCAGACAAAGCGCCGCGCCGCGTCCGCGTACGCATCCAGCCGCATGCCGGCCGTACGCTCGGCCTCTGTCCATCGGCCGCCGGCACCGGGACGCACAGGACCGAGCGCCGCGTTGGCTTCGGCAATCGCCACGTCCAGTCGATCGAGAATCCAACGATCTGCGATCGTCAGCGACTCAGCTGGAATTGCGTGCAGCGGCTGCACCGGCTCCGCGCCGAGCTTGGTCAGCAAAAACCGTCCAATATTCCACAGCTTCGTAAGAAAGTTGCGGCCCGGCGCAAAGCTCTTTTCCAGGTCGGTCGGATCGAGCAGCACGTCCACGCCCAATCCCATCCCGGCGATCATCGTCCATCGCAACGCATCAGCGCCGTACAACTTCACCACGTCCATCGGATCGATGCCGTTGCCAAGCGACTTCGACATCTTCACATGATTCATGTCGCGCACCGTGCCGTGCAGATACACGGTGTGGTACGGCGGCTCGCCCATGAAATGCAGGCCCGACATGATCATGCGCGCGACCCAGAAGAACAGGATCTCCGGCGCCGTCACCAGCACGTCACCGGGATAAAACGCCTTCAGATCCGGCGAGGCTGCATTCGGCCAGCCCAGCGTCGACATCGGCCAGAGCCAGCTCGAAAACCAGGTGTCGAGCACATCTTCGTCCTGGCGCAGCGTTCCGCCACAACCACTGCACGTCGTGATCGTGGTGCGCGATGCTTTCGGCGGAAGCGTGC
>JANMWU010000428.1:0-5242 GCA_031380785.1 Gemmatimonadaceae bacterium | reverse complement strand
GGAAGGCAACTTCAACTACGACCAGTCGACGGCGAACAAGAAGCAGTTCACGCCGGTTGGCTTCCTCAGCTCCGTTGGTTCGAAGGGTCCGGGCGGCCTGTTCCAGCAGTACACGAACAGCCGCTCGTTCAACACCGGTGCAACGCTGACAGCCACCAAGACCATCGGCTGGCTGACGAACACCACCAAGGCTGCCACCGTGTACGAAGATCAGGTGGCTAATTTGTTGAATGTGCAGGCGCAGAAACTGACCGTTGGTGGCGTGACAGAATTCGGTGCCGCTGCGCAGGATCCGAACGCGCCCAACCTGCCGGGCTCAAACACGATCACAATCCGCAACCGGAACGTGTTCGGCATCACGACGTTCGACATCCGGGACCGGTACATCCTCGACGGCCTTGTCCGCCGGGATGAATCGTCGCTGTTCGGCGTAAAACAACGCGCTGCCACGTACGTCCGCGCGTCTGCCGCATGGCGCTTCACCGAAGACTTCCACATCCCCGGACTCGATGAAGGCAAGCTGCGCTTCTCGTACGGTACGGCCGGTCTGCGCCCGCCGTTCGAAGCACAGTATGAAGTCTTCGCGGTGAGCGGTGGCAGTCCGTCCAAGGTGACGCTCGGCAACCCGAACCTGCGACCCGCGAAGTCGAAGGAAACTGAGACTGGTTTCAACCTGAACTTCCTGAAAAACTACAGCCTCGAATACAGCTACTCGAAGAAGAACACCAGCGATCAGATCCTGCTGGTTCCGGTGTCGTCGGGAACGGGATATCGCAACACGTGGGTGAACGCGGCGACGCTCGATGGCAGCACGCACGAAGTTTCGTTTGGTGCCGTGCTGGCCTCGAACAAGGATTTCTTCTGGCGCGTGAACGTTACCGGCGACCGGACGCGTACCCGCATCTCGGAACTGGGTGTGGCGCCGTATCTCACCGGTCCGGATGACGGCGGCGGTAACACGCGCATCTTCCGTGTCGCCAAGGGTGAAGTATTCGGTGTGATCTATGGTTCGACGTGGATCACGACGCCAGAGCAGCTGGCGACGAACATCGCGAACGGCAAGCTGACCGGCGCTGCGACCGACTACAAGGTCAACGAGCTTGGCTACTATGTCGCAAATTCGGCGTTCGGCACCAAGCTTGAGCGACCGCTCAAGTACTACAACGCAGCGGGCAGCGCACTGCAGGCCATCGGTGACGTGAACCCCGACTTCACGATGGGCTTCTCCAACAGCCTGCAGTGGAAGGGCTGGTCCCTGAACGGTGTTCTGACATGGCAGAAGGGTGGTCAGATCTATAACTACACCCGTCAGTGGCCGTTCAACGAATTGCGTGACGCGGCCTTCGACCAGCGCGACGTTCCGGTCGGACAGCGCAAGCCGCAGGGCTTCTTCCAGGCGTTCTACAACAACTTCGATCCGAACAGCAGGTTCGTCGAAGACGGCAGCTTCATTCGCCTGCGCGAACTGGCCGTGAACTATCAGGTTCCCAAGAACATCATGCACGCCGTGCACCTTGGGGTGTTTGAAACGGCGCGCATCGGTCTCGTTGGTCGCAACTTGTGGACAAAGAGCAAGTACTCGGGATATGACCCGGATGTGTCGGGCCCGGGCGGTAATCCGTTCGGCTATCGCGTGGACTACTTCTCGTATCCCGCGTACCGCACGTTCACGGCCATGGTCGAACTCGGTTACTAACCCACGCCTACACAGGATCAGATTAGATGATTATGACTCGATTCATGCGAGCGGCCGGCGTGCTGGTGGCAATTGCCATCGCAGGCTGTGGCTCACTCGACGTGGTGAATCCGAATGCGCCTGATGCAAAGCGCGCACTCTCGGACCCCACCGCGCTCGAGGCGGTCGCCGGTGGTACCATGCGCACCTGGTTCAATGCGTACGATGGTTGCGAAGGCAACTGCGTGCTCGTGACGCAAGCACAGACGTTTTCGGCTTCGTGGAACAACTGGAACATGAACTTCTATTCCAGCATCGACGCCGATGGCAAACGACTCTCCCGCCCGTGGCAGAATGATCCTGCCGCAGCCGGCCGAACCAGCATCGAAGTGCCGTGGGGGGGCATGTACGCCACCATCTCGTCGGCCGTGGATGTGCTCAAGGCGATCCGCATCACGAAGACCGTGATCAACAACGCATCGGACACGAAGCGCGCCGAGGTCATCGCCGAATTCATGCTCGGTGCAAGCCTCAGCTACATCGCGCTGAACTACGACAAGGGGTACATCGTCGACGAGAATACGGACGTGACGACGCTGGTGTATTCCAACCGGAAGGAGGTACGCGACGCGGCGATTGCGAAGCTGCAGTCGGCGGCGACGGCAGCGAAGGCGGCCAGTTTCACGACCGTCGCGGGCTGGACCAACGGGCAGACCTACACCAGTGCGCAGATTGCGCAGATCGCGAACACATTGTCTGCGATCACGCTGGCGTACTACCCACGCAACGCGGCTGAAAACACCGCCGTAGCCTGGCCGCAGGTTCTGACGTACACGAATGCCGGCATGTCGAGCGGAACGCCGGTCGACTTCGTCTTCATCGGTGACGGGTGCATTTCGTTCTGCCACGAGATTCTGACGTGGTTTGATGCATTCGACACGGGCCGCGTGAACACGCGAGTTGCCAACCTGATGGATCCGGCGACGCAGGCAACGCCGTGGCCGTTGACGGGCAATCCGGCTCCGAACTCCGTCGACAAGCGGATGGGCGACGGTTCGTTCGGCGATGCCACGATCGTCGATGGCTTCGGCACGAATCCGAAGACGGGGAATGCCGGTACCGATTTCGTGTACTCGCGGCAGGCAATTTTCCGCCCAAGCCGCGGTTCCTACCACCAGTCGAATATCGGCTACATCCGGTACGACAAGTCCGGCCTGCAGGATCCGGGCGGCATCTACGGCGGTTTTGGACCGGCACCGGTGATTTCTGCTGGTCAGAGCGATCTGCTGAAGGCGGAAGCGGCGCTGCGCGGTGGCGATCTCGTTACGGCGGTAACGTTGATCAACAAGACTCGCGTCGGGCGCGGTGGCCTTGCGCCGGCGTCTGTGGCCGATGGCGTCGCAGTACTCACGACGAAGCTTGGCTACGAGAACGAAATCGAGTTGCTCGGTCTTGGCGCTGCCACGTACTACTGGCGTCGCCGGACGGACGCGCTGCTTGCTGGAACGCCGCACGAAATGCCGGTTCCGGCGAAGGAGCTTGGTGTGAAGGGTGAGGCGCTGTACACCTGGGGTGGTACTGGTCCGCTCAATTCGGCGACCCCGCCCTGATCTGCTGCTGCTGGGCTGATGCGGTGAATTTGACAATCGCGGGGCCGGATGACGATCCGGCCCCGCGTTTGGTTTGATGCCGCGGTCGGCGGATTGTAATCGCCGACCTGCAGCCGCTTCCTGTCAACGCTTTTTATTGATTGTGGTGATCTCTATCACCCCAAGCTCGTGCCCGGGCCCGTGCAGCTGGAGCGCGCGATTCTGCTCGAGAAACTTGAGCTCGACAATGTCTGAAGTCTTGACAGTGTTCAGCGCTTCAAGCGATGGCTGCCGATTGTCATCGATATAAACCACGATTTCAGTGGCGCCTCCTCCTGGACCGTCGAGGTTCGACGACGCATTGCGTCCCAGTGGCGGGTTCAGCCACTGCGGACGAAGCGTTCGAACGGCATCGAACGCGGTATTGACGGTCGCCGCGGCCTCGCTGAGTTCGTCTTTGGTAATCCGGTATCGATCGCCGCGCTTCTTCGCCGATCCCTGGGCCGCAAGAGGCAGCGCGACAATCATTGACACCAGCAGCATGACTGACAGAAGTGGTCGGCGCACGGGGCCTCCGGTGACGGTGGGTTCGTGGAGCACATGGCTGGCAGCCAGCGGACAGCACGGCCGACACCGGAGCCGCCCGGCAGGTTTGTCGGACTCCGGATATCGCTTCGTACAATGATGCTACCAGCCCAGCCGCTGCGACAGGTCTCGCCGAAGATCACAGAGCCACAGGTTTTCCGCGCTTTGATGGCACGCTGAAGTCGGCTATGTGGCCTGAGTTAAGCAAATTATGCGACCAATAGAGCGCTCGATGCCGGCATGCCTGGCGCGGCCGAACTCATGCCGTTTGGCGCGCCTCGCAATTGAACAGGTGCCACTCGAGAGGAATGCTCCCTCGCGCCACAGACGCGAGTGAGCTGCGCAGACGCTGACCGCTGATCCTGCCACCGACTCAAGCGTCCACGAGATGCGCTGACCTGGTCGCACGATGAACGTGCTGCTCGGGATGACACTGCGTCCCTGTCCATCCGTTGTGCCGACGATTTCAGCCACGAGTCGAATCGGCGTCATGACTTCGAACATGCGTTTCGGGGTCATCATTTCGCGCGTGCCTGGCCCGGAGATGCGGCCGAGTCGGGTGCGGAATCCGGACCGTTCCACGCCGAGGACAAGGTCGTACGAGTAGCGGCTCTCGACGCGCAGTGGCACATCAGATGTGAAGACGCTGCCGGGATCGGAGCCGGGCGGCGGGGGTGGTGCACCGGCGATCGGATAGTGCCTGGCGCAGGCGCCGGCGGTGAGCACGAGTCCTGCGAGCAGCGCGGCGTAACGCAACGTGTGACGCATGGAGTTATCCGTCCTTCAAGGCGCAGAAGACGTACGACGCCATAAGAATAGGCGTGGTGCATTTCATGCGCGCGAACGGCGCTGGTCGAGTGCGGTGTGCATTCGCGCCGCGTCATCGCGTCTTACGGGCGCAGACTCGATCCGGCACTTCGCAACGGGATAGCGCTCGTTTCAAACTGCGCGAGCAGCGCCTCGAGCGACGCCGCATGATGCAGCTGCGCCCTGTTCTGCGGCTGCAGAAACCCGGCGGCGCAGGCGCCGTCGAGCATCGCCAGCAGTGGTGTCCAGAATCCACCGTCGTCGAGCAGTCCGATCGGTTTGCGATCGATCAGCAGTTGCGACCAGGTGAGTGCTTCGAACAGCTCGTCCAACGTGCCGTAGCCGCCGGGCAAGGCGATCACCGCGTCACTCAGCGCGGCCATTCGGGCTTTGCGGTCGTGCATGGAGCCGACGATTTCGAGTTGTGTGAGTTGAGGGTGCGCGATCTCGCGGTCGGCGAGGCCCTGCGTGAGCACACCCAGCACTTCGCCGCCGGCTGACAGCGCACCATCCGCCAGTGCACCCATGCAGCCCACCGCCGCGCCGACGTAGACGAGTCTTATGCGTCGCTGTGCGAGATCGCGGC
>JANMWU010000423.1:0-3692 GCA_031380785.1 Gemmatimonadaceae bacterium | reverse complement strand
CGCATGGATCAGCACCTTGTCGCCGCGCTTCATGCCGGCGAGGTGACTGAGCGCATACTCGGCCGTGAGGAAGGTGACAGGAATCGTCGCCGCTTCAACGAAGCTGAGATTGACCGGCTTGCGCACCGTCTGCATCGCCGGCGCGATGACATACGTCGCAAAACTCCGGTCGATCATCGTCACCACTTCGTCGCCAATAAACAGATCGTCGACGCCCTTACCAACGGCGGTGATCACGCCGGCGCATTCGTTGCCGAGCGCACCAGGGTCGCCTGGATACATGCCAAGTGCGTTGAGTACGTCGCGGAAATTGAGTCCGGTGGCGTACACACGCAGCTCAATCTCACCAGGCCCCGGTGCTTCGCGCGGTGCGTCGACCAGCGCGAGATTCTCAAGAATGCCGCGTTCGATGATCTCGAGCCGGCGCGGTGCCTGCGCTTCGACGTTACGCAACGTGCCCTGCGCCAGTCGCGCGACGTAGCGCTGACCACCGCGCAGCGCAATACGATCTTCGGCATCTGCGGCAGTGATGGCGCTGGTGAGCAGATCGACGGTGTCCTTGCGCGCCGCCGGCTCGAGATCGATGCGTGTGACGCGAAGCGCTGGATACTCTGCGGCGATCACGTTGCCGAGTCCCCACGTTGGTGCGTGTGCCAGATCGGGCACCACATCACCAACCGGTTGCGAACCGCGCGTCACAATCCAGAGCCGTGCACCGCTCTCGGCCATCGCAGGCACAAGTGCGAGCAACGCGCCGAGCCGGAGCGCGGTCGTGTGCTCCAGCGTGTCGATGTCGGTGTGCATGTCTGTACCCGATTCTGCACCAAGCATCGACACCACGCCTTGCCATGGCGTTTCGTCGCGCAGCTCCGCGTCGGCGAACACTCGTGCGCAGTGTGTCGCGTCGGTCAGATCGAGCGTCCAGCCCGATGCCGTGCCTTCGTACGACGCTCCATGCTGCGCAATGAACACCGACGCACCCCGTTCGGTGAGCCGCGACGCGATCTCGGCCGAGAGCTGCGAGCCATCGGTAATCAGCAGCCACTTGCCGGTCACGGGCAGCGGTGGCGCATCGAGCGATGCCGCCTGCCACGCCACCTCAAGCAACCAATCCGGCTTCACCGGCTTGTCGCCACCCTTCTGCATCGCGGCCTTCGTTACGCGATGCATTTCCAGTCCTTCGATGCGCGCGACGATGGCGCCATCGGCGTCCGTCAGGAGCAAGTCGCTCACGATGCTGCTGTTGGTGGCGTTGGTCTTGATCGACTCCACGAGACAAAAGATGTCCGTCGGTGCAGCGCTGTACACGTGATAGCTGGCGAGACCGACCGGCACACAGATATCGTCCGACGATCGCGGATCGTCGGCCCACGGCAATCCCACGCCGATCATCTGGATGCAGGCATCGAGCAGCGCCGGGTGCACGAGATACTGGTGATTCGACTCGCGCAATGACTCCGGCAGGCGCACACGACCAAGCACCTGATCGCCGGACTTTGCAATCGATGCGAGCGCGCGAAACGACGGGCCGTAATACGCCCCCTGCGCATGCAGTTTGTCATAGTAAGCAGGAATATCGGTGTCGACGCGTCCTGCCTCGGGTATGGTGCGCAGTCCTGTGGCCGGCGGTAGCGTGACCGAATACGAAACGGTGGCCGCGAGATGGAGCCGCCATCCGTCGTTGCCGGCGGTTTCGTTCTCATCGCCATCGATCGCGCTGAACACCTGCACGTGCTTCGATCCATCCTCCTGCGAGGTGACCAGCACCTGTAGCGTGACCGAACCCGGTTCAGGGATGGTCAGGCCTTCGCGCAGCGACACTTGTGACAACTCGACATCCGCCGTTCGCATTACCTGACGGCCGGCGGCGAGCGCGACCTCGAGAAATGCGGTAACAGGAAAGAGCGCTGACTCGTAGATGCGATGATCGGCGAGCCATGCCGTCGTCGACACGGAAAGTTCCACCTGATACAGCGGAACGGGGCTGGCCAGTCGCCGGCCGAGCAGCGGATGACCGGCATCGCGTCCGCCGATCGACGCTTTCGGCGCGTCGCGCTGAAGCGAATCGAACCAGTAGCGCTCACGCTGAAACGGATAGGACGGAAGCTCAACGCGGCGCGTCGCTGCGTCGCAGACCGCCTTCCAGACGATCGGCTGTCCGACGATGTGCAGACGACCGGCACTTTCGAGCAGCGCTTCGCGATCGCTGCGCCCCTTCTTCAGTGACGGAATCCACACCGCTTCAGCACCGCGCGCACACCGCTGACCCATGCCGACCAGCACCGGCGACGGCCCGATTTCAAGAAACGTACTGATATGCTCCGAATGCAGTGTCGCGATGGAGTCAGTGAACAACACCGCGTCACGGACGTGGCGACGCCAGTACGCGGCGGTAGTGACCTCCACGCCCGCCATTTTGCCGGTCACATTCGAGATCAGCCCGATGGCCGGCATCGCGTACGTGACGCTGCCCGCGACACGCTCGAACTCATTGAGCGTCGGGTCCATCAGCGGCGAATGGAACGCGTGCGACACATTCAATCGCGAAAACTCGATGCCCTGCACTGTCAGCGAGACGAGAATCGATTCGACGACCGTCGTGCGCCCGGAGATCACGGTGTTCTGCGGTCCGTTCACCGCGGCGATCCCGACGTCCGCTTCGAAACCGCGCAGCGCATCCGACACCTGCTGCTGCGTGGCGAACACGGCGACCATCGACCCGTCGCGCGGCAACGCGCTCATGAGACGTCCGCGTGCGACGATCAGCCGCAAGCCGTCCTCGAGTGAGAAGACGCCCGCCAGGCAGGCGGCGACATATTCGCCGACGCTGTGTCCCATCACCACCGCCGGTTCCACGCCCCACGACTTCCACAGTTGCGCCAACGCGTACTCGACCGCAAACAACGCCGGCTGCGTGAACGCCGTGTCATCGAGCAGGCCTGCCACATCGGGTTCGCCCATGATCACAGGAATGAGACGCGCCGGCAATAGCGGATCGGCAATGGCTGCGCATGCATTCAACGCATCGCGAAACACCGGTTCCGATTCATAGAGCTGGCGTGACATGCCGCTGTATTGCGCGCCCTGACCGGAAAAAAGAAACCCGATCTCCGGCGCCGTACCCGACGCGAAACGACCGCGCCAGACCGCCGGAGTTTCGGCATCATCGAGATAGCCCTGCAGCATTTCAGCCGCCGTGGCGCCGTCGTCACTCACGACCGCCAGACGTTCCGTCAGATGCGAGCGGCCCAGCGCGGCGGTGGCCGCGATGTCGCCGAACGCCGCCGCATCCGGCTGGCGCAGCAGCGTGATGTAGCGCGTGGCGAGCGTACGCAGCGCGACCTCGGTCTGTGCCGAGAGCAGCAGCACCTGCGCGCGCGCCGTCCGATCACTGACGACAGACTGAGGCGGCGCCTCCTCAATGATCACATGCGAGTTGGTACCGCTGAAACCGAATGAGCTCACGCCCGCGCGGCGCACTGCGCCCGCCGCTGAAGCCCAGGGCGTCAGCGCAGTTGGAATCCGCACCGGCACCGTATCCCACGGAATGAGATGATTCGGCCTCACGAAGTGCAGATGCGGCGGAATCACATCGTGCTGCAGTGCCAGGATGACTTTCATCATGCCGGCGATGCCCGACGCCGCTTCGAGATGGCCGATGTTCGTCTTCACCGAGCCAACCATCAACGGCT
>JANMWU010000342.1:0-10165 GCA_031380785.1 Gemmatimonadaceae bacterium | reverse complement strand
GTTTCCCCGGTTGACGTGCAGACGAGTGGAAGCACGGCAGCGCTCACCGTGTATCGCGGGCCACAACGCCCGGCGCCCGGGACTCTGACCAAGCTGTTCTTCGACGCGATTGCGAAGTTCTCCAAGCCGGCCGCATTGCGCTTCAAGAAGGACGGCGTGTGGGTGGACATCTCGCATGCACAGTTGCTCCAGCGCGTGCGGCACACATCGCTCGCGCTACAGGAGCTGGGGCTGGCGCGCGGCGACCGTGTTGCACTGCTGTCGGAGAACCGGCCTGAGTGGGCCATCGCCGACTACGCCTGTCTCGCCGCCGGTCTCGCGGATGTACCGATCTATCCGACGCTGCCGGCGGAGCAGATGGTGCACATTCTGAACGACAGTGGTGCGGTCGCGATGTTCGTGTCGACGGCAGACCAGGCGGCGAAGATTGCACGCATCCGGCCCGACCTGCCCGCGCTTCGCATTGTGATCAGCTTCGTGTCACCGGCGCCGGTCGGCTGTGACATCACGATGCAGGATTTCATGGCGCAAGGTGCGAGCATCGATTCGCACGAGCGGGCCGCAGCCTGGCAGGCGAGCGCGCTGGCGGCGGAGCCCGACGATCTCGCGACGCTGATCTACACGTCCGGCACGACCGGATTGCCGAAAGGCGTGATGCTTTCGCATGACAATCTGTACAGCAATGTGTTCGCGTCACTCGCCGTGCTCGATCCGAAGAACGACGACGTGGCACTGAGTTTTCTGCCGCTGTCGCACATCTTCGAGCGGATGTCGGGTCACTACATGCTGTTCGCTGGCGGCTGCGGCATCGCGTATGCCGAGTCGATCGATGCGGTGCCGGCCAATCTCGGTGAAGTGCGGCCGACCATTCTGTCGTCGGTGCCGCGCATTTACGAGAAGCTGTATGCGCGCATCATGGAAACCGGCAACGCCGGATCGGGGCTGAAGAAGGCGATTTTTCGCTGGTCGCTGGGCGTGGCCGACGAGTGGGCCGATGCGTATCTCGCCAAGCGCGAGCCGGGTGCGATGGTGTCGCTCAAGTATTCGCTGGCTCAGAAACTGGTCTTCAACAAGATCAAGGCGCGGCTTGGCGGGCGATTGCGGGTGGCGTGCAGCGGTGGTGCGCCGCTGGCCGCGACCATCAACAAATTCTTTGTCGCCGCTGGTCTGACGCTGGTTGAGGGCTATGGGCTGACGGAGACGAGTCCCGTCATCTCAGTGAACCGGCTCAACAACATCCGGGTCGGCACCGTCGGTGAACTGGTGGCCGGTGTGGAAGTTGTGATCGCCGCCGACGGCGAGATCCTCACACGCGGTCCGGGTGTGATGAAAGGCTACTACAGAAATCCGCAGGCGACCGCGGAAGCGATCGATGCCGACGGCTGGTTCCACACCGGTGACATCGGCGCAATGCAGGATGGCTTTCTGCGCATTACCGATCGCAAGAAGGACATCATCGTCACTGCCGGCGGCAAGAACATCGCTCCGCAACCGATCGAGAACATGGTGGTCACCAACGCCTTCGTGAGTCAGGCGGTGATGATCGGCGACAAGCGGAAGTTTCCGGTGATGCTGGTGGTGCCGAGCTGGGATGCGCTGCTCAGGTGGGCGGCATTCAAAGGCATCGCAACGGTCGATCACGCCGCGCTGCTGTCAGACCGCCAGGTGATCGACAAGCTCGATCGTGAAGTGCGAGGCGAGATGAAGGGGCTGGCGAAATTCGAGTCGCCCAGGAAAATCGCACTGCTGGAGCACGAGTTCACGATCGAAGGAGGCGAGCTGACGCCGTCGCTGAAGGTCAAGCGTCGCGTGATCAACGAGAAGTACAAAGGCGTGATCGACAAGCTGTACGACGAACCTCAAGGTTCCGAGCAGCCGTGACGCCTTGCCACTGCTTTCGTGGAAGAGAGCGAACAACGCAAAACTGCGAACGGCTTGACGCAAAGACGCGAAGCCGCGAAGCGGTCTGCGCCAGACATGCGCACTCTATTCGACGTGTATTTTTTTGCTACGACCGTCGAGCGCAGCGACACTCCGAGAGCGCGAAATGACTTTGCAAAAAGAGCAGCCGAGTCGATTTCTGCCCGGCCAGCCTCGCACACTGAACTCTTAGCGTCTTTGCGGCTTCGCGTCGAGCAGTTCGCTGTTTTGCGATAGCACAGTTGCCGCTTACTGGTTGAACTGCCCTCGCAAACGTGCGCGCGACCGAAAGATTCCGCGTGGGGTCACGAAACCACGCGCGCAATGCCAAATGCCGCTGTCGCGGCGAGGCCGCCGATCACTACAGTTTGCAGCGCGCTCCGTACCGGCGCGGCGCCGGTGAAGCGTCCTTTCACGTAGCCGAAGATCGCCAGCGCTGTAAGTGTAAGAACGACGGATGGCAGCAGGGCCGCGCGCGCCGTCGGCTCGAGCATGTACGGCGCGAGCGGAACAAGTCCGCCAACGATATATGCGCCCGCGATGGTGGCGGCGCTGGTGATGGCACGTTTCGGATCCGGCGCCTCGAGCCCGAGTTCGAAGCGCATCATGAAGTCGACCCAGGCCTTCGGTCGTTGGCTGAGCGCCAGCGCCACGCGCGAGCTTTCGCTCGTTGACAGGCCGTAGCTCTCGAAGATTTCCTGTACCTCGGCAATCTCCGCGTCACGCTTCTCGACGATCTCGAGATTTTCGCGCGCGAGCTCACTCGTGAAATGCTCGGCTTCGCTGCGCGCGGCGAGGTAGCCTCCGAGTCCCATCGCGATGGAGCCCGCGATGATTTCGGCGACTCCGGCGGTGACCACCAGATTCGATGCCGTTACGGCACCCGACAGCCCCGCCGCAAGCGCGAACGGTACCGTGAGACCGTCCGACATGCCGATGACTGCGTCGCGCACGATTTCGCTCGCAGTCGAGTGTTCTTCCATGTGGCCGTGCGCTGAACTGCGTGGGTTGGGCGGCATATAGGTGCGAGGATCCTGAGTGGTGAGTGGCAACGGGAGCTGACAACGCTACGACGCGTCGAAAAGCGGCTTTGAGGGTGGTGCGCGCCGCAGCGCGATCGGCAAGCTGGCGACGGCGAGGCGTTCGGCGACGATGACTTCGGTGTCGGCGGCGAGTGCACGCCACAGCGAAGCATCGAGCAGCGTTGCTACCGGCGCGACGAGACGACCGGACGTGCGCAGCACGCGCGCCGCGTCGCTGAGGAACGACGGCGCGGCGTGCGCGGCATCGAGCGCGATGGCGCGCAGCGATCCCGTGGCGAGCGGAATTCCGGTCGTGGGCATGCGCAATGTGCTCACGCGTTCGTCGAGCGTCACCACGCTGGTGGCATCGGCAACGAACATGATCACCGTGGACACGATCGTGCGCAGCGGCGTGACGGCGGCGGACCAGCGTCCGGTGAGCAGGATCGGCTGCGGCGCTTCAACGAGATGCAGCTGCGCCGCCAGACGGAACGCCGCGTCGTCATAGAGCACGCGCGACGACTGCAACCCGCCCGCTCCAGCGAAAAGGACCTCGCCCTCCACAATTTCAAATGTGGCGCGACACACCGGACAGCCCAGCTTTCCCGTGATGATGTGACGGCCCGCTGTTTTCGTGCTCGTTGCCACCAGCCAGCTGTCTTCATGCGGGTTTGGGCAACGCAGTGTGTCGATCAGTTCCGTGAACACGAGTGTCTCAGCTGCGCGAAAGCCGGAGCTCGTCGATGTTGACGCTGGCCGGGCGCGAGACAGCGAACCAGATGGCATCGGCCACGTCGACCGCCGTGAGCATCGAAGCGCGCGGCGTGAATCCCGCGCGCGTGTCAGGATCGATCGGATCCCAGAGCGGCGTATCCACCGCCGCCGGCGAGACGAGCGTGGCGCGCACGCCGCTGCCGCGTAATTCCTGACGCATCGCTTCGTGCAATGCGCGCAGACCGTACTTGCTGGCGGCATAGGCGCCGTTTCCGGCAAAAACGTTGCGATCCGCCACCGAGCCGAGCGTGACGACGATGCCGCTGCCTCGCGCACGCATGGCAGGCAGCAGTGCGCGCGTGAGCAGGAATGGCGCAACCAGATTTGTCTGCACCACGGCGCTGAAATCAGACGGCGACATCGCGTCGACCGCCGCCAGCTGAAAGAGTCCGGCATTGTTCACCAGGACGTCGGGCGTGGCGCCAAGTTCGACCACGATGCGCTTCGCGACGTCAGTGACGGCGTCGGCATCGGTGACGTCGCATGGAAAGGCGCGCGCCAGACTCCCAAGTTCGCCGGCAAGCGTGTGCAACGGTTGCGCCGTGCGCGCGATGAGCGCCACCCGCATCCCTTCCGAAATACACCGCCGGGCGATCGCGGCGCCGATGCCCCTGGAGGCTCCGGTGATGACAGCGGTGAGTCGTGTTGCCATGGCGGAAATGTACCGCCGCCGGCGCGATGAAATCGGCCGGCGGCGGAAGACAGCTGAACTGCCTGCAGCGTACGGTCGCCGCTGTCAGCGCGGCCCGTGCGCGAGCCGCAGGAATTCCTCACGCGTCTTGGCGTCGCTGCGGAAGTTTCCGATCAAAGCCGAGGTGATCGTTTTCGAGTTCTGCTTTTCCACGCCCCGCATCGCCATGCACATGTGCGCGCACTCGACCACCACACCGACGCCCTTCGGCTTGAGCACGTCGGCCAGCGCCTGGGCGATCTGTTCGGTCATCCGCTCCTGCACCTGCAGGCGGCGGGCGAAAACTTCCACCACGCGCGCCAGCTTGGAGAGTCCGACCACGCGACCGTCCGGTATGTAGGCGATGTGCGCCTTGCCGAAGAACGGCAGCAAGTGATGCTCACACATCGAATACAGTTCTATGTCACGCACCATCACCATGCCGTCAGCGCCCTCTTCGAACAGTGCGTCGCCGATGACGTCAGGCGCGTTCATCTCGTAGCCACGCGTGAGCCACGCCATCGCCTTGGCGACGCGGCTTGGCGTTTTCAGCAACCCTTCGCGCTCGGGGTCCTCACCGAGAAGCACGAGCTGCCGGCGCACCAATGCCTCGTACTCCGCCAGCGCGGTTCCTGATACCGCCGGCCGCACTCCGTCAAACGCCTCATCGGCGTCGCTCGGCCTAATGACCTGCATAGTCGACATAATTGTTCTCAGTCTCCCAGAGTCTCAGTCTGCTAAGTGTGGCTGGCGCCACGTGCGGCGCGATCGCGCTCCAGCAGGCCACCACGATGTTTTCGGCCGTGGGGTTGATGCCGCGCAGAATCCCGACTTCGAGATTCAGGTTGCGGTGGTCCATCTGCTCGATCACTTCGCGCTCGACGACCTGTCGCAGCTGACCGAGATCCATCACGTAGCCGGTAACCGCGTCGATCTCACCGATCACCGACACGTCGAGCGTGTAGTTGTGGCCGTGCCAGTTCGGGTTGTTGCATTTGCCGAACAGCCGCGTGTTCTCGGCGTCGGACAAGGCGGGATTGTGGATGCGATGCGCAGCATTGAAGCGCAGGCGTCGCGTTGCAGTCACGATCGGCATCGGAACTCGGTGATACCCATCCGCTGTGGCAGGGTACCGGCCAAAGGGTCACGGCGGCTATCGATCACTCGATCGTTCATTCGAGCGAGCACGCCGCACCGCGCGAACTGTGCCGGATCGTGTTCCGGTGCAGACCGCCTGAGAGTAAGAAACTATCCCGCTGCGGCGTTCCCGGCGTCAGCGGAAAACGAACATGGGCGCCCCGGTATGCAGGGACGCCCATGTTCAACAGAGTGGAACGAGAAGGGGTTTTTGAAGCCCGTCGATACGCTACAGCCCTCACCCGCAGCCTCCCGCCTTCCCCGCACTGGGGCATGACGTCAGCACGATTTATCGGACTTCACCGGCAGACTTATCGGCTCAAAAATTATGCCTTCCCGTTCCTGTTTTTCATCTGCACGAAGCTTGGTGTTCGCGCAGACATTCGTCAACTGGACGGATCGACTGAGCAATCGTCACACCGATTCGCAATCCGGGAACTTTTTCCCGACTCAGATTTCCCAGTTCGACAGCATCACGCCATCGCCGGGCTGAGCAGGTTCACCGAATGTGGCCAGTGTCATGCGCAGATCAGTCCAGCGCACACGCCCACCGCGCGCTATCAGCGCCGCGTACAGTCGGGTTGCATCGCCCTGCACGCGAATCGCCACCCGACGAGTGCCGCATCGGCGCGCATACTCCGCCAGATGGCTGATGAGTTGCACTGCGTCGGTGTCAGTGACGGCAACCAGCTTGAGCACCCGGACTTCATCGCGCGCACGCCCTTCCACCAGTGGCGCGGAGTGGCAGATGGCGAACGCACGCACCGCATTGTCGCGTCGCAGCAGCACCGTGTCGCCGATCGCCAGCGCGTCGGTGATACGCATCTCATGCACGAAATCGCAGCCGTCGCGCAGCGACGCAGTGAGTGCGCCGCACTCGGCAATCACCTCGTCCCGTTCGCGCTGCGCCAGCCGGCCGAGCAGTGCGATGGGACTGTCGATGGTGGCGGCATCGAGTGTCACAGTGATCGTGAGCGGACCCGGTACAAAGCCGAGCTGCGAGTAGAAGCCGATGTTGTCCATCGTGCGCGGCATGGTCTCGAGCCCGATCACGCGGCAGCCCAGTGTACGCAGATGCTCGACGCCGAATTCCACGATCGCGCGCCCCACGCCCCGTGACTGCATCTCGGGCATCACGGCGAGCGGTCCCATCCACCCCTCGGTGCCGCTGCGGTGCGCGATGTTGAATGCCGCCACTGCGCCACGATCGGTGCGCCACAGCACCGCACCGGCGCCCGCTCCCTCGATAGCGTAGCGCCAGATCAGCGGATTGAGAAACGGCACGCGCACGCCCACCAGCCCGTCCTTGCGATAGCGCTCAGAGAACGCATCGCTGAACACGGTGTTCAGCGCCGGTATGTCGGCCGTCTGAATCAGTTCAGGTCCCGTCACGATGGGATCCGAACGCCACGTCCGCAAACTCGCCACCCTCAGACCTCCAGTTCCGCCAGGGTTTCAATCGGCAGTCGGCCGCCGTCCCGCTGCTCCACGATCGCGCGACCGGTCGTCTCGTCCACGCTGACCTCGAGCACGCGGTCCAGTCCGTCGCGCACACCGTCGATATGAGTGATGACGATCACCTGCTCGAAGCGATCCTGCAACCGCCGCAGCAGTTCCACCACATTGGCCCGCCGCTGCTCATCCAGCGATCCGAAGACTTCGTCAAGCACCAGCAGTGAAAATGGCTGTCCGCTGCGCTCGGCAATCAGCTGCGACACGGCCAGACGGAGCACCAGATTCGCCAGATCCTCCTCGCCACCGGAAATCACCTGGCGCGGAACGCCGCCGCCGATCAGGATGATTTCGTAGTTCTCGTCGAGCTCAAACTCGTTGTATCGATCATCGGTGAGATCGGTCAGAAACGATCCCGCGATCTCACCCAGTTCCGGCCGCAGGCGTGCATTCAACTCGCTGCGAAGCTCGCCGTATGCAGCGTCAAGTTCGTCGTGCATGCGGCGTTCGGACTCAAGCTGCTGCTGCTGCGCTCTCACGCGTTCCGCCTGTTCGGCGGCCATCAGCGCACGTGAAAGTACGCCAGCGGCGTTGCTGGCGTCACTGTCCGCTCCCGCGTGCGAAACCGCAGCTGCCTGACGACGCTGGGTCGCCCCTTCCCACGTGCCGAGTGCCGCGGCGTGCTGGTCGGGACTGAAGCCGTGCGCCTGACGAGCTGTACGCGCCGACTCCACCGTCTGACGCGCCTCCGCCAGCCCGACGGTGGCAGCGCGCAGCGCTTCCACGCGCGATGGTAATTCATCAGCGACTCCCTTGGCGATCGCGTGGCGCAATTCGAGCGCGGTCAGCGTCGCGACTCGCTCGCGCAACACGGTATGCTGCGCTGCGTCGTACAGCGTGGACAACGCGGCAACTGCGTGCACACGTTCGTCTCGCTGCGCGGCGAGCTGCGCCAGTTCACGCTCCTTGTCCAGCTGCTCCTTTAGGGCCTGCTCGATCTTCAGCTCCTTGCGTTCGAGCTGACGCAGCACGCCGTCCGCCTCCGCGCGTGCCGCATCCATCGCGCGCAGATCGTCGGGCTCAGCGTGGAGCTGTTCGCCGCGCTGCTTGAAGTACAACCCTTCAACGCGCAGCGCTTCAAGCTTGTCGCCGAGCTCTTCGAGCAGTGCGGCGAAGCTGGCGCCCAGCGGTCGAAGGCAGGTCGGGCACGGCGCGTCGGGCCCCAGTTCGCGCAGACGATCGTGCTGCGAGCGGATCTCGGCGTATTCGTCGCGCTTCTGGCCCAGCAGTGTTTCCGCTTCCTGCCGATCCCGCACCCAATCAGTACGACGCACCGCAGCCGCATCCGTCGCCGACATAAGCGCGGCGCGCGCCTCGGTGAGCGATGCGTGTACGTCCGCTCTCAGCGTCGGCGCGGGCGCAAGTTGCGTCAGTCGTGCCGACGCTGCCTCAAGGCTGGCTGACAGTCGAATGATCTCCTCGCTCAATGCCGCGCGGCGCGCAGCCTCACGAGAGCGTTCTTCGAGCGCCTGCAGTTCGATGCGCTGGGCAGCAAGCGGTGCCAGCTCGGTCAGAACGCCAGCCAGCCCCGATGCAACCTGCTGCGCCTCGTTCACTGCGAGTTGCGCACGCTCAAGATCGCGCTGCGCCAGCTCGACCTGTGCTTCAGCGCGGATCGCGACAGTCTGCAGTTCGACGTCACGGTTGCGCGCGCGTTCAGCGTCCCGCCAGAGCGGTTCCGTCTGAACGATCAGTGTCTCGGTCTCCGACAGCGTGCGCTGCGCAGCGCCGAGTGCCGTCTTCGCCGTTCGCACTGCGAGTTGCGCCGCCTGCACCTCTGCGGCGAGCAGATCGGCATCAGCCATCGATTGCGACAGTGCGCGCAACGCGGCGATCAGTTCACCGCGTTTCTGCCGCGCAAGCTCCTGCGCTTTCTGCAGTCGATCATAGCCGAGCACGCGCGAGAGGAAACGACCGCGATCGGTGGCGCCCATGGCGGCCATCGCCGCCAGGTCTTTCTGACCGGTGAAGTAGGTGGTGAAGAACTCGCGGCTGGTCATGCCAAGGCGCTGTTCGATCAGCTGACCCACGGTGCCAATGCTGTTGGCGATCGGCGTGGTGCTGCCGTCGATGAACAGCTCGGCCGACGTGAGACCGCGCACGACGCGGTAGCGATGCGCGCCCAGTTCAAAATCGAGCTCCGCGCGCAGCGATGCACGCGCCGGCGCTCCATGAAACCGGATCGACTCGCGTGTGCCGCGTGCGACCGGATTGCCGTAAAGCGCCCAGGCAATGCCTTCAAGAATCGTGGACTTGCCGGCGCCGTTGGGACCGATGATGCCGGTGAGGCCGGCCTCGAACTCGATCAGCGTGTCGACGTGCTGCCGGAAATTCTGCAGCCGGAGCGCGCGCAGTCTCATGGCGCGTCCGATTCCGTCAGACTGAATCCCGCGTCGATACCGGGATCACTGGCAACGGCTGCCGGTTCACTCACGCGCTGCAGGTAATCGAGACCAAGCGCCACGAACGCTTCGCGATCCACGTCGCTGGTGAGCGCGCGCGTCTCGAGCTTTTCACGCACCAGCATCGGCAGCGAAGGACGCGCGCCACCGGCACCGGAACCGGTGCGCGGGCGCACCAGTTCGGGCTTGCGCGTGTCGAGCTGAAAATGGAGCGCGCGGCGCTTGTAGTCACGGATCGCTTTGTGATCGAGGTCGCGCGCGACGTGACGGGGGATCTCGCGCACCACCAGGCGCACCACCGCGTCATCGAGGCCGCCCGCGATCTGCGCGATGCGATCGGCCACCAGCGCGTCGACATCGGCGGGCGCCAGTGCCCGCGCATCCACCGGCTCGAGATCGAGGAAGCGGCGATCGCCAGCCACCTGCACGAATCGATGTTCGCCGCTGGCGAGATCGTGGACGGCGAACCCCTTGCCCGGCACGCCGTGTTGCCGCTGCTCGGCGATCTCACCCCAGACATTGGTGCTCACATAGTCGAGCGATCCCGCATACCAGGCGCGTTCCGCGACCTGCCGGTGCACGTGATAGTGCCCAAGTGCTACATAGTCCCACCGCGCCTGCTCCAGCTCCGCCACGGTGACTTCGCTTGGCGTTCGGTCAACGATCGCAGCGCGGTCGGGAAGCACGCCCTGCACCTCGCCATGCAGCACCAGGACGTTCCAGCGCAT